>DZBA01000009.1 GCA_022729775.1 Anaerolinea thermophila
GAAATGACTTGCGGCGCACTCTCTCTGAATCTTTAAAGCCCGATGTTTTTTTGCGAGAGGTAAAAGCTGCAGCAGCCAGCGCAACCGATGGTCTGCAAGTCGCCGACATGCTAGCTGGTTTTGCAAGAATAAACTCTGCGTCCCTTCACAAGGAAAAATTTGTTATTGTCAAATACCCGCTTTTAGAAAATAAAACACCTGGCTAGTTGGGGACTTTTTCTGTGGGAAACTTCCTCCCGCAACCCAACCCGCGTACATTTATGCACACGACTACACCAGGCTCTATGACTATAATACACTCCTAAATTTTGAAAGTCAAGACATATTAACTTAAGGAATCTCATGTCTACCCAACTCTACCAAGACAACTTCCCCTACATGACTCCCGCGTGGAGCCGTATTTTCAACTTTGTCGCCGACCGCGCCGAAGGCTCATACATCTACACCGATGACGGCAGAAAACTGCTTGACTTTACCAGCGGAATTGGCGTAACAAATACCGGACACTGCCACCCCAAAGTTGTGGAAGCCATCCGCGAGCAGGCGGGCAATTTCATTCACGCGCAGGTAAATATCGCCATCCATAAACCGATGTTACAGTTGATCGAAGAACTTCGCAAAATTGCGCCGCCTTCGATTGATAGTTTCTTCTTTGCAAACTCCGGCGCGGAAGCGTTGGAGAACGCGGTGAAAATTGCCAAAGCCGCCACGGGCAGGCAGAACATCATCGTGTTCAACGGCTCATTTCACGGACGAACTCACGTGACAATGGCGCTGACGACATCCAAGACAATTTACCGCGCGGGGTTTGCTCCGCTTCCGGCGGGGATTTATGTCTCGCCGTTTCCTTACGCTTTCAACTTGGGGATGAGCGAAGAAGATGCCAGCCAATACGCGCTGGAAAAATTGGAATATTTGCTTGCGTCACAAACCGCGCCGAAAGAAACCGCCGCGATTTTGATTGAATCTGTTTTGGGCGAAGGCGGATACGTCGTCCCACCTGCGTCATTTATGAAAGGTCTGCGCGAAATTTGCGATAAGCATGGTATTTTGCTCATCTTCGATGAAGTGCAGTCGGGATTTGGTCGCACGGGGAAATGGTTCGCGCTGGAACACTTTGGCGTTGTCCCTGACATTATTACAGCCGCAAAGGGCATCGCTTCGGGGATGCCGCTTTCGGGTGTCTTCAGCCGCGCGGACATTATGAAGAAGATTGACACCGGCTCTATCGGCGGCACATACGGCGGGAACGCCATCGCGTGCGCGGCGGGCATCGCTTCTATCCGCGCGATGAAAGAAGAAAAGATGCTCGAAAATGCCACCGAGCGCGGACTCCAATTGATGACCGGACTCAGCAAGTTGCAGGAAGAATATCTGCAAATCGGCGATGTGCGCGGAAAAGGTCTCATGGTCGGCACGGAATTTATCGTGGATGGTTCACAGGCAAAGGCAAAGCCGCTTGTTAAAGAAATCATCCACAAGGCGGAAGAAAAAGGCTTGCTGCTGCTCTCATGCGGAACGTATGACAACACCCTGCGCTGGATTCCCCCGTTGAATGTGACCGCTGAACAAATCAACGACGGCTTGAATGTTTTTAGCGAATCGTTGAAAGAATCTGTAAAATAGAAACTTAAAAAAGTAGACAGGCGTTTTGCCTGTCTACTTTCCGTTTTTACTTCTTGACGCCAAACCCAATTGCTGTTTTGGTTGTATCCTTGAAGTCGCGTTTTTCGTAGCCAAAAATATCTGCCAGCGTCAGGCTGCCTTTGAGTTCTTCGTAGCCCAGTTTTTTGATCAGCGCGGCTGTTTTCTCCGGCGATAGCGGCTTGAAATTGTACTTTGCAATCATTCTGCCCTTTCGTAACAATGCCTTGTCAATACGCTCGATGTCTGTGTTGAACGTGCAGATGATTTTGATGTTGAGGAAGTCGCTAAACAACCCGTCAGTGAGTTGCAGGATGGTGGATACCACCGAATCTTCCGACGCGTTGTTGCGAGACGCCACGACTTTTTCCGCGTCTTCGATGATGAGAATTGCGTTCTTGTTTTGCAAAAGGAATGAAATGAACGACGGCTTGAGCAAGTCTCTTACAAAGTCGTTCTGGACAAAAATAAATTCCTTGTCTTTGAATTTGCAAATCAAGTGTTTAATGTAAGTCGTCTTGCCGGTGCCTGGGTCGCCATGTAACAGGATGATGCCCGACTCTTTCTTGGTCAGTGAGTTGGTGATGATTTCGTCAATTTCCGCGAAATCGTCGTTGTACATCTCTTTGACGTCAACAGAATTGAAATCGCCTGTGTTTACGTCTTCTGTGCCAAACATGCCTTCCTGGTGAATCAAAACTTTGAATTTTGGTATTTTGGGACTGACATGCGTCGCGCGGAGATGCCGATTTATTTCAAGTACCCATTCCTCTGTCTCCGGGCTGTTCACATCATACAGAAAGTGGATGTGGAGCATACTTGGCAGGAATGTAATTTGAATGAGCATGTGTTCCATTTTGCTCTTGTAGACATACTCAAAAGCATAATCGCCCGGCTCTTTGGTGTCTTGAAAATCATTGGTTGTCCAATTTTTGAAAATCAGTTCGAATGCAAACCGGTCAAAATCAATGCTTTGCAACACGGTTTCTATATTTTCTTTCGAGCGTTCGAGCTGCAGCACCGTTCGCAGCGCGGAAGGGAATCCGCCAAAACTGACCGTATAATATCCGAGTAATTTAAAGCGGTTGAATTGATCATAAGCGTCAAGCAGCGTGCCAACGACAAGTTCTTCCATGAGTCACATCTCCTATTGTTTACTACACAAGAATATAAGGATAACTTGCAGAGATTTATCGCCTCCGTAATGAATTAATATACAGCCGTTCAAGCATTTTGACAATCCCAAACTTTCTCAATGGTGAAAAAAAACATGTCCCAAACCCTAGACCGTTCCAAGCTCGAAACCCTGCTCAGACAGGAAGAAGAACTCTTCCACAAGAACCACCCCAAATCTTTTGAACTTTACCAACGCGCGCGAAAATCGCTGTACGGCGGCGTGCCAATGCTGTGGATGATTCGCTGGGCGGGGTCTTTCCCCGTTTTCGTTAAGGAAGCCAAAGGCGCGCATTTCACCGACGTGGATGGCAACACCTACGTTGACTTTTGTCTTGGCGACACCGGCGCAATGACAGGTCATGCGCCGGAGGCAACTGTCAAAGCCATCAATGAACAAATCCAAAAAGGCATCACGCTCATGCTCCCGTATGAAGACGTGATTTGGGTGGGCGAAGAACTTCAGCGCCGGTTTGGACTTCCCTTCTGGCAGTTTGCGCTCACCGCAACAGACGCGAACCGCTTTGTGCTTCGCATGGCGCGCTTAATTACCGGGCGCAAAAAGATTCTCGTCTTCAATTATTGTTATCATGGCTCAGTGGACGAGACCTTTATCACGCTTGATGAAGAAGGCACGCCCATCTCGCGCCCCAATAATATGGGACCGCAAATTGATCCGCGCGAGACAACCAAAGTCATCGAGTTCAACGATATTGGCGCGCTTGAAATCGCTTTGTCATCTGGCGAAGTTGCGGCTGTCCTTGCTGAACCGGTGATGACCAATATTGGAATTATTCATCCCGATGAAGGATATCATCAAGCCTTGCGAGAGTTGACTCGCAAATATGGGACATACCTCATCATAGATGAAACGCATACCATCTGCACAAGCCCCGGCGGATATACCGCCGCGCACGGACTTCAGCCCGATTTTCTCACGCTGGGCAAGCCGCTCGCGGGCGGAGTCCCCGCCGCGATTTATGGCTTCACCGAAGAAGTATCCAAAGCCTTTGAAGCAAAACTATGCGTCGAGGATTCGGACGTGGGCGGCATTGGCGGCACGTTGGCGGGCAACGCGCTTTCCATCGCCGCGATGAAAGCCACGCTGCAAAATGTTTTAACCGAAGATTTTTACGCCAAAGCGACAAAACTTCAAGAGCAATTTACCGAAGGCGTGCAAGGCGTTATCAAAGAATTTAATCTTCCCTGGATTGTCAAGCAGTTGGGCAATCGTTCGGAATATTGGTTTAGACCCAATCCGCCGAAAAATGGCGGTGAAGCCCACGCGGCTGTTGACCCGGAACTGGATCGCTACATGCACCTTTACGCGCTCAATCGCGGAATTTTGATGACGCCTTTTCATAACATGGCGTTGATTTCGCCGGAGACAACGAAAGAAGATGTAGACCATCACACCAAAATTTTCAGGGAAGCAGTGGCAAGTTTGTTTTAAGGTTGAAGGTTTGAAAGGTGAAGGTTGATGACTAAAGTGTGTATTCAAACCTGTAACCTTAAACCTGCAACCTACAACCATCAGGAGAAATATGCAAATCTGGCGCATCAATACAAAAACACAAGAACTAAAACGCGAACCCATCCCCGCATCGTGGCAAAGACTTGCCGGGCGCGGACTCATTGCGCGCATCATGGTAGACGAAGTGGACGCGATGTGTGATCCGCTTGGCGCGGGAAATAAATTAATCTTCACGCCCGGGCTTTTGGTCGGTCACATGCTTTCTTCCACTGACCGAATCTCCATTGGCGGAAAATCCCCGCTGACGGGTGGAATCAAAGAAGCCAACGCGGGCGGGCGTACGGGCTATCACATGGCATTTATGGGAATCCACGCGCTGATTCTCGAAGACATTCCCGAAAAAGACGGCTATTGGGTTTTGCGATTATCTCTCGATGGCGCAGCATGGGAAAAAGCAGATGACCTTGCTGGTGTGGGCGTGTATGACACTGCCAAGAAGTTACTCGAAAAATATGGCGATAAAGTTGCCATCTCGTTGATTGGTCCCGGCGGCGAAATGCGCATGAAGTCTGCGGGGATTCAAAATATTGATAAAGATAAAATCCCATCGCGCATTGCCGCGCGCGGCGGACTCGGCGCGGTGATGGCAAGCAAAGGGTTGAAGGCAATTGTCTTCGATCACGCGGGCGGAGCAAAACCCGCAATTGCCGACCCGGAAGCGTTCAAAGCCGCACAGAAGGATTACACCCAATCTGTGATGAATCATCCGCAATCTGTCACATACCGCGATTATGGAACACAAGCCATGCCGCAAATGACGCAGAATTTTGCCGCGCTGCCCGCGCACAATTTTTCGCGCGGAACTTTCGATAACGTGGAAAAAATCGCGGGCGAAGCCATGCGCGAATTTATGCTCACGCGCGGCAAACCATCCGACCCATCCCATGCGTGTATGGCAGGCTGTACGATTAAGTGTTCCAATGTCTTTGGCGGGGAAGATGGAAAGATTATTGTTTCGCCGCTGGAATATGAAACCGTCGGCTTGATGGGAACAAACCTCGATATTGATTCGCTCGACGCAATTGGACGCTTGAATTGGCACGTCAACGATTTGGGATTGGACACCATTGAAGTTGGCGCGGCATTGGGCGTTGCGGCAGAAGCGGGCTTGATGAAATGGGGCAGCGAAGAAGACGCGCAGAAATTAATTGATGAAATCCGCGTTGGCTCGGAACTGGGAAAAATCCTCGGCGATGGCGCGGCAACTGTCGGTAAGAAATACAACATCGAGCGCGTGCCTGTTGTCAAAGGTCAAGCCATGTCCGCGTATGAGCCGCGCTCCATCAAAGGCACAGGCGTGACGTATGCCACCACGCCGCAAGGCGCAGACCACACTTGCGGACTCACCATCCGCGCGCAGGTGAATCACCTAGACCCAACCGCGCAGCAGCAAATCTCACTCAACGCGCAGTTGAATATGGCAGGCTACGATACGCTCGGCGCGTGCATCTTCGCGGGCTTTGGGTATGCTACCGCGCCCGATGGGGTGGTGAAGCGTTTGCTCAAATCCCGTTACGGCTGGGATGATTTACCCGATAACATCTTGCAGGAACTTGGCAAGCAGACCATCAAACTGGAGCGCGAGTTCAACAAGCGCGCGGGTTTCACTGCCAAAGATGACCGTATTCCCGAGTGGATGACCAGAGAAGCCCTGCCCGAAAACAATTCAGTCTTCGATGTGAGCGAAGACACGCTCGACCATATTTTTGATTCGATTGAGTAAGCGACTTTGACACGAAGGTCACAAGGTACACAAAGGGGAAAAGCGGATAATTTTACGGGTATTTTCCTTCGTGTACTTTGTGTTTGAGAATGGTTTTCCCGTTAAAAACGGTAGAACCAATTGATTTTATTGAATGCGGAATGAAGGATGCAAAATTCTTCATTCCGCATTCTTCATTCTGAAAAAGGTATAATCCCTTTGATGCGCTTTACGTCTCCGTTCTATCTTTTTCTTCTAATACTTCTTCCTTTGACATTTTATCTCGGCTGGAATGGAAGAACATCTTTCCGCGACCCTGCGCGGCGGCGTGAAGTTGTTTCGCTTTTTTTGCGATCCCTTATCATCCTTTGCCTTGTCCTTGCCGTGGCAGGATTAGAAATCGTCCGCAGCGGGGATCATCTCGCGGTGGTCTTTCTCGCGGATGTATCCGACTCGATGCCGGATGCGGCGATTCAAAACGAAATTGCGTACATGCGCGAGGCGTTGAAATCCATCGGCGCGGATGACAAATCCGCGATTGTTTTGTTCGGCGCGGATGCGCTGGTCGAGCGTCCCATGTCGGGGGTGAATGAACTTGCTTCCATCACTTCTGTTCCCATCACAAATCAAACCGACCTGGCTGAAGCCATTCAACTTGGGCTGGCGATGTTCCCATCAGGATACGCCAGGCGTATGGTGATTCTTTCCGATGGCGCGGAGACAAGTGGGGATGCAAGCGCGGCGGCGAAGTTTGCATCTGCTTCGGGCGTGCAAATTGTGGTTGTGCCGTTTGTGAATCAAGTCGCTGCCGAAGCGCTGGTGACAAAAGTGGACGCGCCCACTCATTTGCGGAGCGGCGAGAAATTCGATTTGAATGTATCTATACAGGCAAATCAACCCATGCGGGCGACAGTGCGCGTGCTTGCCAAAAATGATGTCATTTACGAAGGCGAGCATCAACTTCGCAAAGGATTGCAGACCTTGACACTTCCGCTCACAACGCGCGAGACCGGCTTTGTTGCGTATCAAGTCCAAATTGCGCCTGAGCAGGATGTTTATTATCAAAATAACAAGCTGGATACTTTTTCACAGGTGGAAGGTCCGCCGCGCGTGTTGGTGGTTGCGCCGCCTGTGGGCGAGCCGCTGCCGGGCGGCGGGATACGCCCCGATGAATCCGCGCAGATTGTAGACGCGTTAAAGTCCACCGGCTTTGATGTGACTCTTTCTGCGCCGAATCTTATCCCAGATGATTTACCCGCGCTCGCGCAATATAATTCCATCGCGCTGGTGGATGTTCCCGCGCGCGCGTTGACCATGAATCAAATGGAAGCGATTCAATCTTACGTGCGCGACCTCGGCGGCGGATTGGTTGCGGTGGGCGGTGTCACCAGTTTTGGCGTTGGCGGATATTATGGCACGCCGCTCGAAGCATCCCTGCCGGTGGATATGCAAATCAAGGATGAAAAACGCAGACCACAATTGACCATTGTTTTTATCATTGACCATTCTGGTAGTATGAGCGACACAAGCGGCGGCGTGATGAAACTTGAACTTGCCAAAGAAGCGGCGGCGCGTTCTGTTGAATTGTTATTTCCCAATGACAGTGTAGGCGTGATTGCGTTTGATGATACAGCCAGCTGGGTTGTTCCCATTACGACTCTCGAGAACCCCGATGAAGTTGTCCGCAGTATTGGCACAATTCAACTTGGCGGCGGCACAGATATTTACGCGGGCTTGCTTGCCATGTCTACTGTGCTGCCCGCTGACCCTGCAAAAGTAAAGCATGTGATTTTGCTCACCGACGGCGGCGCGGATATTACCGGCATTCCGGAGTTGGTACAAAAATTATACGAGGAAGATAACATTACGCTTTCCACGGTTGGCGTAGGCAATGACGCGGCGGATTTTCTCGACGACCTCGCGGAGTTGGGCGGCGGGCGCTATCACTTCACCAACAACCCCGACAACATCGCCACTATTTTTACTGAAGAGACTACGCTTGCATCCCGCGCTTATATCGTCGAAGAATCTTTTTTCCCAAAACTTGTAAACTCATCGCCAATTCTTGCAAACATAAATGAAACGCCGCAACTGCATGGGTATATTGCTGCAAGCGCAAAAGACCTTGCGCAGGTGATTCTTGAATCGCCAAAGGGCGACCCAATTCTCGCGCAGTGGCAATACGGCTTGGGGAAATCTGTCGCGTTCACATCGGATGCAACCGGGCGTTGGGGACGTGATTGGGCGCGCTCAGAAATATTTGGGGCGTTTTGGGCGCAGGCAGTTCGTTATACGGTTAATGATTCGTTCAACTCCATTTTGCAAATGACCGTTGATATGCAAGGCGAAAAGGCAAAAGTGATTCTCGATGCGCGTGACCGTGTGGGAAATTTTTTGGATGGCTATCAAATCGAAGCGAGTATTGTCGCGCCAAATCATGAGCCGCAAATAATACGCTTCACCCAAATTGCGCCGGGCATGTACGAATCGAATTTTGCGCCCAAAGAGCAAGGCGTGTATTTGATTCATTTTTCAGGTACGACCGATATAGGAAACGGTCCCGCTTCTTTTGCAGAGACGACAGGCTGGGTTTTATCTTACTCACCGGAATACCAGCGCGTCACTTCTGACCCCGACCTTTTGCTGCGTCTTGCAGAATCCACTGGCGGGAAAATCGCCTCGCCCCTGCCTTCTGAAATCTTCGCGCATGACTTGGAAGCCGCGCGCGCATCGCAGCCTGCCGCGCCGATTCTGATTCTCATTGCGGTTTTGCTGCTTCCATTGGATATTGCCGCGCGCAGGTTGATAATCACCCGCCAGGATTTGACCCGCGTCAAAGAATGGGGTGCGAAGCGCTGGTCTGCGCGGAAGACTCCGCCGCTGACCGCGACTGCCAGCCCGCGCATGGAAGCATTAATTCAAGCCAAGAGCCGCGCGCGTGAAAATATCCCAGAGCAGGAGACTGCTCATGAAACGCTGGTTTCTGCTCCGCCGGTTGAATCAGCGGAAGAAAAGACTCCGCCCGCGCAAAAGGAATCCACAACATCGGCTTTGCTTGCCCGGAAGAGAAATATCAAGAAATAAAAAACGCCCTCGTTGAATTGAAGGCGTTTTTGTATTTATTTATTCTATCGAAAACCTGTGTGTTTTGCGTAGTTTGCTATTCAGGTACATTTCTGTTTTGTATTCCCCGCGGGGCCATCCACCTATGGGCGGGTCGAAATAAAACTTGATGCAATATGAGCCATTCTCTTCAATGACAAAATTTGAAGCGCCAATCAAATAGCCGGGTTCCTGGTCATCCGCATCCACAACATACCATTTCGCCGTGACGACATGTCCCTTTGCGCCATTGGTCAGTTCGCTTTCCACATACACGGTGTCGTGGGAGCAGAATATATTGCTGTGAGAATGTTTCTTCACATCCTGCTTTTTATGTCTAAATTTTTTTGGCAGGAAGGCGTAAAACTCTTCATATATCTCTGACAGGATGGGGGCTTGGGTTGTTGTTTGCATACTCAAATTATACAAGGATGCTTTTCTAAAAAGCCCTGTTTTTCGTTGAAACTTCGTTTCATTTTTTTTGACAATGAGTCCAGAGCCAAGCGACTCCGGACTCATTGTCATTTTAGATAGCGTTCTTGCGTAATGCCGCTTTATTCAATTTCGATGTAAATACGCTTATTGATTGCGCCTTTGCTTTTGTAGTCTACAACTTTTATTTTTCCGACTTCGGATGTATTCTTGACATGCGTGCCGCCATCCGCTTGCAGGTCAAGCCCGACGATTTCCACCGTGCGGACTTGCATAATTCCTTCGGGCAGCAAGTTGATTTTGGTGCGAATTAAGTCAGGGATTTGGAAGGCTTCTTCGCGCGGCAGAATCTTAACGCGGATGTCGCGCGCCTGATTCACTTCGATATTCACCGCCGCTTCGATTTCGCGCACCAGTTCTCCGCGCATGGTCTCAAACTCGAAATCCATGCGACCTTTCAACGGGTCCATATCGCCGCCTGTGACCTTCGCGCCGTAATCGCGGAAGACTGTTCCGCATAGGATGTGAAGCGCGGTATGTGTCCGCATTAATTGATGACGGCGCGACCAGTCCAGTGTTCCATTTGCGCTCGCGCCGACGGCAGGCAACTCCGCATTCCCAGCAAGGAAGTGAAGCACGTCATCACCCTGCTTCTTGACCTTCTCGACGGGGTAGGTTACGCCTGCAACTTCGAGCGTTCCAAAATCGCAGGGTTGACCGCCTCCGCCGGGATAGAACGCGGAACGATCCAACACAACTGCGCGAGTTTGAGCGTCCACCGTTTGGATGGTGGCGGAAAACTCTTTAAGGTAGGCATCGGTTTGGTAGAGTAATTCTGTCATTCGTTGATTATAAAACAAACCACGTCGAAAGTTTGAATTTTCACAAAAGATTAGGATTAGATTAGAAAACAATCATCCGCTTGACTTTGCCGCTTTACTTATTGTATAGTAATCATCGGCAGTAACTATAAGGCGCAACCTGCGGGTCGTGCCTTTTGTTTGTCTACATCTCATTTATAAATTTTTATTGCAAGGAGAGGCAATGATTAAAGTCAGTGGTCTCACAAAAGACTATGGCGCGCGCCGCGCCCTCGATAAACTCAGCTTCGACGCCCAACAGGGCGAGATTGTTGGTTTTCTCGGACCGAATGGCGCTGGCAAAACAACGACCATGCGCATTCTTACCGGTTATATGCCGCCTACCGATGGTACGGCAATTGTGGCGGGGTATGACGTGGTGGAGGAATCCATCGAAGTCCGCAAGCGTGTTGGTTATTTACCTGAAACAGTGCCGCTGTATACCGATATGGCAGTGTTCGACTATTTGAAATTCATGGGCGAGCTGCGCCATATCCCCAATGTGGATGACCGCGTGGATGAAGTCCTTGAAATGGTGGGCTTGCTCGAACGCGCCGATGGCTACATTGGCAATCTCTCGAAAGGGATGCGCCAGCGCGTAGGACTTGCTCAGGCGTTGTTGCATCGCCCCGAAGTTCTAATTCTCGATGAGCCGACCATTGGTCTTGACCCCGGTCAGGTTGTGGAAGTGCGCGAGCTGATTCGTGAGATTGGTAAAGAACGCACCGTTTTGCTTTCCACTCATATTTTGAATGAAGCGCAAAACATTTGTGACCGCGTGTTGATTATCAATAAGGGGAAAATCATCACCGAAGACACCACCGAGAATTTGCAGGCGCGTTTGATTGGCGGCGAGCGCGTGATGTTGCGCGTGCGCGGCGAATCCGATGAACTTGCCGCGACGCTCAAGCAAATCAAGGGTGTGCAATCTGTCGAAATTCAGGAAGAGGGCGCGGTTGAGTTCTCTTTTGCTTCCGGCAAAGACATGCGTCCCGAAGTCGCAAAACAGGTCATCAAAGCTGGGTACGACCTGCTCGAACTGCGCCCGGTGGGAATGAGCCTTGAGGAAATCTTCCTTGAACTTACCGGAGCGGATAACAAGAAATAAGACGACATTCGTGTCGTAAACGAGGAATCTTATGAGAAATATTTGGACAATCGCAAAACGCGAATACGATAATTATTTCAACAGCACATTGGCGTATGTAGTCGCATTTGCCGTGTTATTTATGCTGGGGATTTACTTTGCGCTGATCATGTACGTGACTTCACAGCAGGCATTTATGGGCGGCGGCGGGGCTGCGCCAGAAAGCACTCCGCTCAACTGGCTCTTCGTCTTTCTGATGATCTTTCTTAGCCCGGCGTTGACCATGCGCCTGATTTCCGACGAGGCGCGCATGGGAACTCTCGAATTGATGTTGACTGCGCCCATCCGCGATTTTGAATTGGTCGCGGGGAAGTGGCTTGGCTCACTCTTGTTCGTGTTGTCACTTGCGCTGTTGACTCTTGTTTATCCGTTGATTCTCAACAATTATGTCACGCCCGGCATTGATTGGATGGTTGTGCTTTCTTCCTATATTGGGCTTGTACTGGTTTGCTCGGCGCTGCTTGCGCTCGGCACTGGAATTTCCGCGATCTTTTCCAATCAGTTTGTGGCATTTTTCGCCACGCTTGGTTTGTTCTTCTTCCTCTGGTTCATGGTGAGCTTGCCCGCCGGTTATTTGCAGGAAGGCGGAAATGTGTTGAACTATTTGAGCATTTCCACGCACTTCTCCCAATCCATGAATACCGGCACCATTGGTCTGGGAGATATTGTTTATTACTTAAGTCTCACTGCGCTTGGCTTATTTGCTGGAACCAGCGCGGTTGAAATTCGGAGATGGCGATAATGGCTGGAAAAAAGAAAAACTCTTCGGCGCAATATGCTTTTATTGCCCTGATCTTTGCCCTGGTTGCCTGTGTTGCAACCGGCTTGCTTGGCGCGGCACAGGGGATGCTTGCCATTAAAATGTTCACCCTCGACAACGCGGAAATGCTCACGCGCGCGTTGTGGATCAGCGCGGGATTGGTTGTCCTCAGTTTGGCGGTGTACGCCTTGATGACGCCCGATACAATTCGCCGCTTCTTTACCGGGCGGCAGGCGCGTTATGGCTCCAATTCATTGATTATGATTTTGGGCATGTTGGGCATCCTTTTCGTGGTGAATATGCTCGCGTACCAAAACCCGGAGTTTCTCGGCGCGCCCTGGGATATGACCGAAGACAAGACCAATACGCTTGCGCCGGAAACGTTGCAAGCCCTTGCCACCCTGCCCACCAAGGTGAAAGCCACCGCGTTTTACGCAACGCTTGACCGCACCAGCGCAGAAGAAACCCTGCTGAAATTCAAAAATAACAGCGATGGCAAATTCGATTATGAATTCGTCAACCCGGACACCGACCCTGTCGCAGCGCGCGAAGCGGGCATCACAGGCGACGGAAAAATCATGTTGACGATGGGCGACGCAAAAGAATTTGCTTCCTATGCTTCTGAAACAGAATTAACCCAATCGCTCATTCGCTTGATTAGCCCCGGAGACCGCACCGTGTACTTCCTTCAGGGACATGGCGAACCCGCGCTCGAAGCAGGCGGGGAGTTGAGTTACTCGATTGCCAAAGCCACTTTGGAATCTAAAAATTACAAAGTGAATACGCTCCAGCTGCTTTCCACGCAAAAGATACCGGATGACGCGCTCGCGATTATCATCGCCGGACCGAAAAAGCCCGTCAGCAAGGAAGAAGTTGCGCTGCTCAAGAAATATGTTGAGGCGGGCGGCTCGCTTTTGGTGATGGAAGACCCGCTGGTCGTCACGGAATTTGGCGCATCCAAAGACCCGCTTGCGGACTATTTGAGTTCCGACTGGGGCATTACCTTCAACGATGATATTGTGATTGACCTTGTCAATTCGCAAAACCCGCTTCAAGCGGTTTCATCCAATATCGGCTATCACGCCATCACGCAAAACTTGACGCAGAATTACATCGTCATTCTTCCGCAGGCGCGCAGTATCAACATTGCCGCAGAGTCAAAAGCGGATGTGACCAATACGCCGCTGCTGTTGACCACGGAACAATCGTGGGGTGAGACGGAGTTCAAGTCTGGCGAAGCGCCGCAATTCGACGATGGAAAAGACAATCCCGGTCCGCTCACTCTTGTCGTGGCAGGTGAAAACTCCGGCACAAAAGGGCGCGTGGTTGTCTTTGGCAATTCGCTCTTTGCCACCGATGAAGCCTTTGATTTGTATGGAAATGGAAATATTTTCGTCAACTCGGTGGATTGGGCAGCTGAGCAGGAAAATTTGATTGATATTACCCCGCGCGAACAAACGCAGCGCACCTTTACCCCGCCGGACAACCTGCGCTTTATCATTATGATTATCGTGGCGGTCTTTGTCCTGCCCGGTTTTGCTGTGTTCGCTGGCATTTCCTCCTGGCTTGCGCGCCGCAGAAAAGGTTAGTTATCATCATCACGTATTCGATGTAGCCCGGTTCACGGGCTGCATCGAATCGCAAAAGAGGTTTCGTTTATGGCTCGTAAAGTTGACCCCAAAAAAACACTGAAAAAACCTATTGTCCGCATTTCAAAATCTGAAAACAAGAAGCCCATCCTCGGCTTGGGGACGTTGGTAACGCTTGTTTTGTTTGGTTTGTTGGTGCTTGGCGTTTTATACATCAATCGTCAAGATGAATCTCCTGCTGCCGATGTAACGCCTACGCCGGGCGTAACTTATGTCTTCGAAAAATGGGAAGACACGGTCATTAACGGTATCGAGGTCAAGCCCGCCGAAGGCGACGCGGTTAAAGTAGTCCGCAGCGAAAAAGGCGTTTGGGAAATCGAATTGCCCAAGAAAGCCGAAGCTGACCAGGGGCTGGCAGAATCCGCCGCGTCTCAGGCGACAGCTTTGCAGATTGTCAGCGCCATTGATAGCGCCAAACTAGACATCTTTGGATTGGATAAACCCGCGTACATCATCACCATTGACTTGGAAGGCGGGGAAAAACGCGTTCTGGAAGTTGGGGATGCTACGCCAACCAACAGCGGCTATTATGTCCGCCTCGATAAAAAAACCACTGTCATTGTGGATTTGAGCGGAATAGATGCCCTGACCCAGCTTGTAACATTCCCACCTTACGTCAGCACGCCGACCCCAGTGGCGACCCCAATACCCTAATCTCGTTTGCCCTTTCCCGCGTTTTCTCTCGAAAAATGACAGCCGCTTAGCCGGCTGTCATTTTTCAGGATAAACGTAATACAAATGCCTTGCAAATCATCTGGAATTTGTAAAAAGTATTGAATTTCAACCCAAAAGAGTGTATTCTTTTTTTGTGATTTTATTTCTGAAAGATGGATGTGTGAATGGATGTAGAAAAGATTTTGATGGCTGATGACGAAGAAGAGTTTTCTGCGATTGCGCGGCTGATCGAGCTGGGACGCCAAAAATCGTATGTGACGCTGGATGACATCCTGCACTTTTTCCCTGAAGCAGAGCAAGATGTAGAGCAGCTCGAAGAAGCCTTCTCGGCGCTCTTAAGCGCGGGCATTCCCTTCATGGAAGATACTTCGCTGCAGGAGCCTTCTGAAGACGAATTGATTGCGGTGGAGGAAAGCACAGAGCCAGAGCCTGAAATTGACCTCGCGCTCGATGATTACCTTGCCAACATTGACACAGACGATACCATCGGTCTGTACCTTAAAGAAGTCAGCCGCGTTCCGCTCTTAACAGCAGTGGAAGAAGTGCAGCTTGCCAAGCGCATCGAAGCCGGGCGCGGCGGGCGCGAAGAACTCGCGCATGGCAGCATCAGTCCCAAGCGGCGGCTTGAACTGCGTCAGGCAATCGAAGACGGTTGGGCGGCGCGCGAACATCTTATCACGGCGAACTCGCGCCTTGTCATTTCCGTCGCCAAAAAATATATGGGACGCGGCGTTCCCTTCCTCGATTTGATTCAGGAAGGCAATATCGGTTTGATTCGCGCGACGAAGAAATTCGATTACCGGCGCGGACATAAATTCTCGACCTATGCGACGTGGTGGATTCGTCAGGCTGTGACGCGCGCCATCGCTGACCAGGGGCGCACCATCCGCGTGCCGGTTCACATGGGCGACCAGATCAACAAACTCCTGCGCGTGCAACATCAACTCACGCAGCGTTTGGGACGTGACCCCAGTGTCGAAGAACTCGCCGAAGCGCTCGATGTTCCGCCCAAGAAGGTCGAAAACATGATTCAGGTTGCGCGCCGTCCGCTTTCGTTGGAGACGCCCACAGATGATGAAGAAGATTCCGTGTTGGGTGATTTCATCGAAGACGACGAAGCGCCGCCGCCCGATGAAACCGCGACCTATAACCTGCTGCGCGAACATCTCGGCGAAGTGCTGAACGGTTTACCCCCGCGCGAAGTCCGCATTTTGCAATTGCGTTACGGATTGCTCGATGGGCAGGCGTACACGCTTGAAGAGGTGGGGCGCAAGATGGGCGTCACCCGCGAGCGCGTGAGACAAATCGAAGCGCAGGCGTTGAGTCGCTTGCGTCACCCTTCCATCCGCAGGAAACTGCGCGATTATTTGGGAGAATAAATGAGTAGGGCAGGCTTAAGAGCCTGCTCTACTTTTATTAACGGTACAATTGCGCCCGTGAAAATTAACTTGAAAAACGCCATTGCGCTGTTCATCATCATCGTTGTTTTAGTTGTCGTCATTTACGCCATTAGCATTCTTTCGCCGAAAGGCGTAGACTGGCGCATCGCGTACTATCCTGCTGCGCGCGCCTGTCTCAGCGGACATTCGCCCTATTACAAAGGCAGCCTGTTGGAAAACCCGATTTGGTCATGCCTGCTGCTTGCGCCGTTTGCGCTTTTCCCCGAAGCCATCAGCCGCGCAATGTTTTTGGTAGTCTCTGTCGCCGCATATTATGCCGCCTTTGCCAGTGTGGATGTTCCGCGCAAATGGATTTTTCTTCTCTTTCTTTCGCCGCAAATTTTATACGGACTCAATCTCGGCGCAATTGACCCGCTGATTCTTTCCGCGCCTGCCTTTCCGCCCGTGATTGGATTTGTCCTCGCGTTGACCAAGCCTCAAATTGGAATCGGCTACGCGGTTTTTCTTCTGGTGGAGTGGATTCGCGCGCGCGATTTTCGCTCGCTCTTCTATGCGTTGACTCTCAGCGGCGTGGGGATTTTGCTTTCGTTTTGGTTGGGGATGCCGTTCTCTGGCAGGTTGATTTCCGCGCCGTGGAATACCAGCCTGTTTCCCTATTCACTTCCCATCAGCGCGGTTCTTTTATTCATCTCTTTGCGAAACCGCGATAAAGGCTTGTCTTTTATCGCCAGTCCGCTGGCTTCCCCTTATGTCGGATTTTATTCGTGGGCGGTTCTTTACATGCTCAAAAAGCCGAAATATATTTTGACAGTTTTCATCCTTTCATGGGTTGTGTATTTCGCCTGGTACTTTGCAAATGTTTAACATTGAACGGACTCCGCAAGTTCTACTTGCGGAAATTATGCAAACCCCAGAAGTAGAACTTCTGGACTCCAAAAAATAAAATGAAACTTAAACTCGATATTCTCCGCATTCTCACCATCACGTTGATTGCATCTCTGGCATTGGTCTATCCGCTGCTGTGGATGAAAATGCTCGCAGACCCCGTCCTCAACACGGGCGCGGATTACATTGCCTTCTACGCGGCGGGGCGCATCGCGGATAATGAAGGCGCGGCGCGCGCGTATGATTTGCATTTGCAGCAAAAATATGAACGCGAAGTCGTCGGCTTTGATTTTGAGTTTTCCGAAACCACCCCATTTGTTCATCCGCCTTTTGTGCTGCCCTTCGCGCAGTTTGCCGCAACGCCAAATTATCTTGCGTCTTTTCAACGCTGGGCATTCATCATGGTTATCATCTTTGCGGCAGGGATTCCCTTCCTGTTATCCGTGACGGGCGTGTCTTTCTTCCGCGCGGAAAAAATTACGCTGGCGTTGAGTCTATTTTTATTTTTCCCTTCATTCCAAAGCATCATTTTGGGACAGGACAACGCGCTCATGTTTTTAGGGCTTGCCTTGTGGTTGTGGGGACTATATCAAAATAAAAATTGGGCTGCAGGATTAGGTTTGGCGTTGACGACAGTCCGCCCGCATCTCGCGTTGTTTTTGCTTGCGGGATTTCTCTTCAAACGCCGCGCGGTTCTTGGGTGGTTTGCGCTGTTTGCTTTTGCGCTGGGTTTGATCAGCCTTGCGGTGGCGGGCTTCGGCGGCGCGGAAGGATTCTTGCGCATCCTCACAGTCAGCGGCGGCGGTGAGAATTTCAAAATCAATGAAGAGGATATGATTAACCTCATCGGAATTTTGCGCCGCGCGTTTCCAACAATTTCTTCCGATGTGACGCGCGTTGTTGGGTGGGGAAGTTACGCGCTCGCGTTGGCTTCGTTGACGATTTATCACTGGCGCAGCGGCGGAAACCTTGAAAGCGACATCAGTCTTGCGGCAATCTCCGCTGTTTTTTTCTCACCTCATTCCCACGTTCAGGATTTGCTTCTGCTCCTCGTCCCCATCATTGCGCTGATTTATCTGCTGCTCGCCAAGCGGATCATCCTCCCCAGCCGCGCCGCGTTGATTCCTTTGGGTGTATCGCTTCTTCTTTTATTTAGTTATGCATCCCCCGTGTTGACTCATTTCATCCCATATCTTTTGATGCTGGTTTTGCTATACTTTGTCTGGCATTATCATAAAGGGAATCCAGAAGTTCTACTTCTGGGCATTGACTCTGCTTCTGGATATTGAAAATATGAAAACACAAACCAGTCTTTTTTTTGCCGTTATCGTGTTTCTTCTCGTCTTTGCCATTTCCACCAGCGCGCCCGTTGACAATGACATGTGGTGGCATCTCCGCGCGGGGGATGAGATGTGGCATCAAGGCAAAATTTTATTGACCGACCAATTCTCCTACACAAAATTCGGCGAGTCATGGGTCAATGCGTTTTGGCTTTCCGATTTGGGTTTATATGGCTTGTGGAGTCTTGGCGGATTTTTCGCCATTGCCGTGACCGTGTCCCTGCTGGCGGTGATGGTCATGCTCATTATTTTTTTGCAAATGGAAGGCTCGGTTTACCTGCGCGGATTGTTGGTCATCCTTGCGATGATGGGCGCGATCGCAAACTGGGCTCCGCGCCCGCAGTTGATTTCCTTCCTCATTTTTGCCGCGCTCGATTTTTTCCTTCAACGCCATTTAACATTCAACCGCCAGCCGCTTTGGGTTTTGCCTTTGCTCTTCATCGCATGGGGAAACTTTCACGGCGGATATATTTGGGGCGCGCTGCTTTTGTTTGCCGTCATTGTGGGTGAAGTTTTTAACCGCGTCTTCGATAACCAGCCATCATTATCATGGAAGGAAATCCGTCATTTAAGTTTATGGAGCGTGCTTGCGATTCTCGTCGTTCCCATTAACCCAAACGGCTTGATGATGTGGAAACTTCCCTTTTATCAGGTTGAAGTTTCGCTTTCGATTCAAGAATGGCTTTCGCCTGATTTTCATCAATTCTATTCACATCCCATGTTGTGGCTGCTCTTTCTTTTAATTTTCGGGCTTGCCTTTGCGGGCAAACGCATGTCCTTTGTAGATTTGTTCAAAGGCTTGGGATTTGCCTACATGTTTTTCTTCGCGCAGCGCAACCTTGTCGCGTACACCATCGTCATCGCGCCGATCGTCGCGCGTTACTTGAATCCCGCGCTGGCGAATCTCATGTTTGCGCCGAATGTGAAAAACTTTCTCGCGCATTATCCTTCATCAGCGGGGGAGATGCCGCCCAAAGTCACGAAAATCATTAACTTATTTCTTGTTGGATTTCTTGCCGCAGCTTTTCTTGTTTATTCGTTTTTTGTCTCGCTCCCGGTGAATATTGCGCGCAAAGTCCCCGAACGTTCCGCGGCATGGCTCGAAGCGAATCAGCCGCGCGGACGAATCTTCAACTCGTATAACTGGGGCGGCTACCTGACGTGGCGCGCGCGCGACTATCCCGTCTTCATTGACGGGCGCGCGGATTTATACGGTGACGCGCTAATTCAAGAGTGGATGGAAATTTCGCGCGGAACGGAAAAAGGACTCGCGCTGCTCGATTTATATCAAATCAATCTTGTCTATCTCGAACCGGGTCACGCGCTTTTGTCGAAACTCTCGCCTCAAATGTGGAAGAAAACATACAGCGATTCACAAATCGTCATCTATCAAAGGTTGCCATGAAAAAAACATATTCTTATGAAAAAGATGTAACAGGATTTTTCCTCCTGCTCGCTTTTGTTTTTGGCGCGGCAGTGCGATTCTTTCCGCCCGCGCGCGTGGATTTTCCGCTGGTGGATGGCGGCATGTTTTATGCGATGATCGGTGATTTGCAAGCCTCAAATTTTTCCCTTCCTGTTTTCACATCCTATAACCGCGCCGAAATTCCCTTTGCATATCCGCCTTTGGGATTTTATATTGCAGGTTTCTTGAACTCATGGACGGGGATTTCAACCTTAAATATTTTGCATTGGCTTCCCGCATTTATTACGCTTTTGAATATTCCGCTTTTTTATTTTTTTGCAAAACAACTCGTTGATGCAACGCCCAAAGCCGCGCTTGCGACCCTGATTTTTTCCCTTACACCCAATTCTTATTGGTGGAACATTGTCGGCGGCGGCTTGACGCGCTCACTGGGAACTTTATTTTTTACTGCAACCGTGTTGAGTTTTTATCGAATGTACCGTGTCAAGTCAAAGGCGTGGATTGTGCTATCCGTTCTGAGTGCGGCAGGCGCGGTCTTGAGTCATCCCGCGTGGATGCTGCAATCCGTTGTCGCGGTGGTGGCGTTGTGGTATTTTTTTGGAAGGGATAGGCAGGGCGTTTTATATTCGGGCGTTGTCGCTTTGGGTGTGCTTTTGCTGACATCTTTCTGGTGGCTTCCTGTGATTCAACATCATGGCATTGCCGCGTTTTTCAATGCAACGCAAGGCACATATTCGCGCCTGCGTTTTTGGACGGTATTCTTCACGCTTTCGTTCACCGATGAATATACGCCTGTGATTGCCGTCTTTGCTTTAAGCGGACTTTTTATTCACCTTGCGCGGAGGGATTATTTCCTGCCCGTGTGGATTTTGCTCGCCTTGTTCATCGAGCCGCGCGGCGGAATCCCTGCTGTCATTTTCCCATTTGCGATAATGGCTGCAACCGCGTTGGCAGATGGAATCGCTTCCCGTTTGATTTCCCCAACTTCTTCCGCCGATGATTGGATTGAATCGCTAAAATTCAACAGCGGAAAACTTTTCTTCGGCTTTTTTATTCTGCTTTTTGTATATGGCGCATTTCAAGTCTCGAACACGCTTTCGCTTCAAGTTTTGAGCGCGGAAGAGCGCAAGGCGATTCAATGGGTGAGGTCGCATACAAATCCCGCAGACCGTTTTTTGATTCTCGACCAGCAGCCGAATCCTTTGCACTCCGCATTAACCGAATGGTTCCCCGCGCTTGCAGAGCGTCGCAGTGTTGCCACCATTCAAGGCACGGAGTGGCTTGCGGGGGAAAAAAATTATGTTAATTATTATGATGTCATTGCGGAAGTTCAAGGATGTTTGTATCAAAATTTCGAGTGCGTGGATAAAATGAAAGGCGACCTGCCCGATGATTATGATTACATCCTGTTGTCTGTAAAAGGCGGAAAAAGTCCGCTGGGTAATTCGCTCAGCGTGCGCAGTGATTTTGCGCTGGCGTATTCCTCTGAGGCAATACAGATTTTCCGCAGTAAATAATTACAACAAAAAAGGACTCGCATTTGCGGCGAGTCCTTTTTCTGTGCGGTGGTGAATAAAATCTATTTTGTTTCGGCGGTTTTGGTAAATAAAGCGGCGAGGCGTTTCATCAAACGTCCCTTGCGGCGTGAGGCGTTGTTCTTGTGCAACACGCCCTTTTCCGCAGCTTTATCCAGTGCGCTAATTGCCAGCATGACCGCTTCCTTCGTTTCGGGATCGTTCTTTGCGAAAGCTGCGCGCGCGCCGCTGAGGGCTGTGCGGGCAGATCCACGGAAGGTGCGGTTGCGAAGGCGGCGTTTTTCGTTTTGCCGATTGCGCTTGATTTGTGATTGAATATTAGCCAAGGTGTTCCTCCAAAAATAACTTTCTTTTATGACAGCACTCTATTTTACATGAGGGGTTGGTATTTGTCCAGTTAATTGATGGGCGTCATCGTGACGGTTGGCGCGTCTGTGCCAGGTCCCGGTGTGATTGGAGTACTGGTCGGCGGGCGCGTTGGCGTGGCTGTAACCATGTTTACGGGGATGGATAACGCTTGTCCGACGAAGAGCGCGTTCGCGTCTTCCATTTTATTTTCGGTCATAATATCTTCTACCGTGCTGTTGAACAGCGCGGCAATTCGGCTGAGTGAATCACCCGCTTGGATGATGTATTCCAGTTTTGTGCCGCGCGACAAGTCGGCTGGAATCAGCGTGGCTGTGGGAAGTTGATAGCCGGGGTGCGGAATGGTAATAACCTGCCCCGGAACAATATTCAATGTAACTGGGTCAATTCCAATTGGGAACCCTGTTCCTTCATTGGTTCCGCCAAACGGATTTAGGCTGATGATTTTTGCTACGCCATCGTCGCCAAGCGCGAATTTTTCAGAAATCGAGGCGAGGTAATCACCGTCTTGGACAGTGTAATTAAAAGGCGCGGAAAAGGTCGGCGTAAGGGTAATGGTTGCCGTTGCCGTTGGGGTTGGCGTGTTGGTCGGGGTATTGGTGCTTGTCGGCGTGTAGGTCATTGTTGGGGTTGGGGTTTCGGTGGCGAAGATATTTGAAACCGGGTTGTTTGGCGTGCTGACAAGCCAATAGATTAATAACCCAATCCCGCCCAGCCCAAGCACGATGGCAAGAATGATGACGATGTTAGGATTGCGACGCTGCCTGCGCTTGCGGTATGAGTCAATTACATTTGATGTGGATGAAATTGGCGGTCTGTTATTCATAAATCAATTCCTTTTTGCAGAACATTTTTGAAAATTTGCTTCCCATTTTTTTGACGTGAAATATGTGAGAACAATTCTACCTGAAAAATATGAGTTATGGGGCTGGCTGGAAAAAGGATCATTGGGAATTGCCGTGATTAAAAACCATTTGGACACGGATGCGACGGATTACACGGACAAACACGGATTTTTTTAGAGAAAATCCGCGCGTATCCGTCAAATCCGCGCAATCCGTGTACCGAATCACTGCAACTCCCAGAGAGCCTGGAAAAACATCGCGCGCGCGCAATATTCCTTTCAAAGCGGTATAATCCTGCAAACCAAATTCCATTGGAGGCAACCATGACCGATCTTGCGATGTATCCCCTCAGCGATGAGCATAAAATGATCCGCGATGCGGCGCGCGATTTTGCGCAGAAGGAGATTGCGCCCATTGCCGCTGATCTCGATGAACGCGCGGAATTTCCGCGTAAGACGATTCAGAAAATGGGCGAGTTGGGCTTCATGGGAATTGAAGTCCCTGAGGAGTATGGCGGCGCGGGGATGGATGCGCTGTCGTATGTGCTGGCATTGGAAGAGATTTGCAAAGTAGACGCATCTCATGGCGTGGTGATGTCAGTGAACAACTCGCTGTATTGTCACGGCATTTTGAAGTTTGGCACGGAAGAGCAAAAGAAGAAATTTATTACGCCTATCGCATCGGGGAAATCTGTTGGCGCGTATTCGCTTACGGAACCGCAAAGCGGCTCTGACGCAGGTACGATGAAAAGCCGCGCCATCCGCGATGGTGATTTTTATGTGCTGAACGGGCGCAAGTCATGGGTCACAAGCGGACCGGTCGCCGATTATTTCGTTGTCTTTATGATGACCGACCCGGAGAAAAAACAAAAGGGCGTGAGCGCTTTTCTTGTTGAAGGCAATGCAAAAGGATTAACGCGCGGCAGGCACGAGCAAAAACTTGGCATCCGCGCCTCTGCCACCAGCGAATTGCTCTTTGAAGATTGCCGCGTCCCTGCTGAAAATTTACTCGGCGGGGAAGGCGAGGGATTCAAAATCGCGATGACCGTTTTGGATGCCGGGCGCATCGGCATTGCGACGCAGGCGCTGGGCATTGCCGAAGCCGCGTACGAAGCCGCGCGCGAGTATGCGGGTCAGCGCGAAGCATTTGGTCAACCCATTGGCGCGTTTCAGGGGACGGGATTTAAGATTGCCGACATGAAGACGCGCATCGAAGCCGCGCGCTTGTTGATTTATAACGCCGCGCTGACAAAAGAAAAAGCAAAGCACAGCGGCGGAAGATATACGCTCGAAGCGTCTATGGCAAAATTATTCGCTTCTGAAACCGCGATGTTTGTCGCGCATCAGGCTGTGCAAATGCACGGCGGCATGGGCTATAGCAAGGAACTTCCCGTCGAGCGTTATTTCCGCGATGCAAAAATTACGGAAATTTACGAAGGCACAAGCGAAATTCAACGCCTTGTTATTTCGCGCGGCGA
>DZBA01000201.1 GCA_022729775.1 Anaerolinea thermophila
TGCCGCCCTTCTTCATGCCCTGCCCGTAAATGTTAATCACTTCTCGCAGGGTAATGCCGAGCGGAACTTCGATCACGCCGCTGAAATTGACGTTGCCCATGATGGTGTACACCTTCGTCCCCGGGCTGGCAGGCGTGCCGAATGAGCGATACCAATCCGCGCCGTTGCGGACAATGGCAGGGATGTTCGCCAGCGTCTCCACGTTGTTGACTGTGGTGGGTTTGTTCCACAAGCCGTTTGTGACCGGATAGGGCGGACGTGAACGCGGGATGCCGCACTTGCCTTCGATGGATTCGATCAACGCGGTCTCTTCTCCGCAGACGTATGCGCCCGCGCCCGCGTGCAAATGAATGTGGAAATTAAAACCCGTGTCGAAGATATTTTTGCCGAGGAAGCCGAACTCTTCTGCTTGTTCAATGGCGTGCTGCAAGCGGCGATATGCAAGCCCGTATTCGCCGCGAATGTA
This sequence comes from Anaerolinea thermophila, assembly GCA_022729775.1. Lineage (GTDB taxonomy): Bacteria > Chloroflexota > Anaerolineae > Anaerolineales > Villigracilaceae > Villigracilis. Next base: position 467 of record DZBA01000201.1, read on the forward strand.
GATGTATCCTTCATCCGCGCCGACGGCATATCCAGCCATTGCCATGGATTCAAGTACAACATGCGGGTCGCCTTCAAGCACGATGCGGTCTTTGAAAGTTCCCGGCTCGCTTTCATCCGCGTTGCACACGACGTATTTTTTATCGCCTGCCGCGCCGCGCACAAATTTCCACTTACGCCCCACAGGAAAGCCCGCGCCGCCGCGTCCCTGCAAGCCCGATTTTTCAACCACGTCAATGACCTGCTCCGGCGTCATTTCGGTCAAGGCTTTGCCCAGCGCTTCGTAGCCGTTATGCGTGATGTATTCTTCGATATTTTCCGGGTCAATGCGTCCGGCGCGTTCGAGGACGATGCGCTGCTCGGCGGGGTTGTATCCCGTGTGCGCGCGCAGCGAACCGATTTGACCCGTTAATTCTTTTGGCGGCGCAAGCAAATCTTCCGCGATGCGTCCCTTGTAGAGATGTTCTTCGATCAGATATTTTGCGTCGCCCGGTTTGAGAGGTCCGTATACGCTGGCTTCGGGATATACAATCACAAACGGCAGGATGGTTGAGCGTTCCACATCGGTCATGGTGGCGACGTCCACTTCATCCTGTAGTTGATGTGCTTCCAATGCTTCATTCAAATTTTGAATGATTTCATTCGCTCCCAGGCGGATGCTTTCGGGATCGTTAGAGACCAGAATTAAAGCGCGTTTTGTTTTCATCTCTGGCTCCTATTCATAACGTCCCAAAATTTGGGGAATTTGCTCAACGGTGACATTGCCGTACATGTCTTCATCCACCAGCAGCACAGGACCCACACTGCACAAGCCGAGGCAGGAAGTGGTGACAAGCGTCCATTGGTTGTCCGGCGTGGTCTCGCCATTTTCCACTTTGAGCGTATCGCGCAGCGCGTCCCAAATCGCTTTTCCGCCGACCACGTGACACGGCGCATTCTCACAAAACTTGATGACGTGCTTTCCGCGCGGTTTTGTAGAAAGCATGTCGTAGAAACTGGCTAGGCTGTACAGTTGACCTTCTGCCAGATAGGTCTGCTTGGCGGGGTCGTGAATCTGCTTCTGCATTTCGCGCATGGCTGTAGCGGGAATATATCCCAACGCGTGATTAATCTCGCTGAGAATGGGAATCAGCGCGTCGGGCGTCTTTCCATGTTTTTCAATGGCTTGCTGAACAATGGCTTTAACTTCACTTTCAATAGGCGGAGCTTGCATTGAACCTCCAATTTGATTTACGACTCGACTGAGATCGCGTTGAAATTACATACCTGTACACAAATTCCACAGCGTATGCACTTGTTGACGTCAATGTGGTGCGCCTGCCTGCGTTCGCCGCCGATGGCTTCCACAGGGCAGTTCCTCGCGCAGACCGTACAGCCTGTGCAGGTGGATGCTTGAATTTCAAAGCGAATCAGTTTGCGGCAGACCTTTGCGGGGCAGCGCTTCTCGAAGACGTGCGCTTCATATTCGTCGCGGAAGTGTTTGAGCGTGCTTAATACCGGGTTGGGCGCGCCTTGTCCCAGACCGCATAAACTACTCTTTGCGACTTCGTGACACAGGTCTTCCAATTTTTCAATATCGCCGGCTTTTCCTTTTCCGTCGCATATCTTTTTGAGCATTTCCAAAATGCGGCGAGTCCCGATGCGGCACGGCGTACATTTTCCGCAGGACTCGGCTTGCGTAAATTCCATAAAGAAGCGCGCGATGTCCACCATGCAGGAGGATTCATCCATCACCACCAGACCGCCCGATCCCATCATCGAACCGGCTTCAGCCAGCGCTTCGTAATCCAACGGCAGGTCGAGGTGTTCCGCAGTGAGACATCCGCCCATCGGACCGCCCGTCTGCACGGCTTTGTATTGCTTGCCATCTTTGATTCCGCCTGCCACGTCGAAGATGATCTCGCGCAGGGTAATGCCCATCGGCACTTCGATCAGACCCGGCTTGGCGACATTGCCGCCGACCGCAAAAGTCTTTGTGCCTTTGCTGCGTGCCGTGCCCATGCTGGCGTACCAGTCCGCGCCTTTCAAAATAATCTGCGGGACGTTGGCGTATGTTTCTACGTTGTTGTTATTAGATGGCTTGCCCCAAACGCCCTTCACCGAAGGGAATGGGGGACGGGGACGCGGCTCTCCGCGCTGCCCCATGATGGATGCCATCAACGCGGTTTCTTCACCGCAGACAAATGCTCCCGCGCCAACGCGCACTTCGAGGTCAAAGTTAAAGTCAGTTCCGAGGATGTTGTTTCCGAGGAAGCCAAACTCGCGCGCCTGATTAATTGCCAGATTAAGTGTTTCCACTGCCAGCGGATATTCCGCGCGGCAGTAGATGTATCCATAACTCGCGCCGACCGCATACGCGCCGATGATCATGCCTTCAATCACCGAATGCGGGTCGCCTTCCAACACGCGGCGATTCATAAACGCGCCGGGGTCGCCTTCATCTGCATTGCAGACCATGTATTTCGGGTTGTCTTGCACTTGGCGGGTAAGCGCCCACTTCTTCCCGGCAGGGAAGCCCGCGCCGCCGCGTCCGCGCAGCCCGGAGCGGATCATTTCATCAATCACGTTTTCCGGCGTCATCTCGCCGATGACTTTGCCAAGCGCCTGATAACCATCCACCGCGAGATAATCCTCGATGTTCATCGGGTCAATCTCGCCGCAGTTTCGCAACACCACGCGCACTTCCTTCGGGCGCAGCGGACCGAGTTCTTCATCCACGACAGGTTTGTGAACCTCGCGGAATTTTTCGATGATGCGCCCCTTGAGGAAGTGTTCTTCCACTAAAAATGGAACATCATCCGCGCTCATGCCGACGTAATGCACGCCTTCGGGGTAGACCATCATTTCAGGTCCGCTGGCGCAACTTCCAATGCGGGAAGTCTCCAACACCTGAATTTCTTTAAGCAATCCTTGCGCCACCAGTTCGTCTTGCAGCGCGTCTATCAATTCATGCGCGCCTTTTTCGAGACATTCGGGGTCAACGCACACTAATATGTGCGAACGATAAAAAGCCATACGTAACTCCAGATATGTCATGCTGAGCAAAGCGAAGCATCTCAAACTCAATCAGCAGACTCTTCGCTTCGCTCAGAGTGACACTAAAATCAGATTGGTAAAACGTGATCCTTCAACGGCATTCCGCCTTGAACATGCTGTCTCATGATTTGCTCGGCGACCTCGGTATTCACTTTACCATAAGTCACTTTTGCCTGGTCACCAAAGATGACTTGCAAAATCGGTTCCTGCTCGCACATGCCAATGCAGCCCGTTTGGGTGACTGTCACGCCGCTCAGGTTTTGGGTTTCGATGTAACTCAACACGCTTTTCATCGTGTCGCGCGCGCCTGCGGCGATTCCGCAGGTTCCCATGGCGACGATGACTTGGACGTTGCCGGGCGCGGCTTTCATTTGTTTTTTAGCAAGCGCCTCTTCGCGTACGCGTTTTAATTCTTCTAAAGATTTAATGGCGGGCATATTTATATCCTTTCAAAATACAGACTGCGGCGCAAGCGATTTGATTTCTTCTTCGATCATGCCGCGTAAAAATCGTAACACATCAGGTTCGGTGAGCGGGACATCACCCAGCGTGGATTTGATTTCACTGTCATCCAGCGCGAATTCTTTTTCCTCGCCGTTTTTATGTTTGACCTGATAACAAAACTCCCAATGAATGTGTGGGTACGAAACCAACAGTGTGAGGACGGTCGTGCCAATATCGCCAAGCGGCATCCGGTCAATGTGGCTGTGTTTGAACGCCGCCTCGATCCGCGTGCCTTTGCCCTTTTCCGTTTGGAGTGTCAATTCGCCTTCTGTTTGTTCCGCTGCCAGTTTCAAAAGCGGAATTCCCAAACCAACCTTGCGCGTGGTGCGCGTGGTGTAAAACGGGTTTAGTACCTGTTTGGCGGTTTCCGCGCTCATGCCGCGCCCATCGTCTACCACACTGACGGTAAGCCTGTCACGATGCAGGTCTTCCATTACATCCATTCGGATGTTGCGGCTTTCGGCTGCCACGCTGTTTTCTGCAATATCCAACAGGTGAAGGGCAATCTCGCGCATGGTTAGTTCTGAATCTTTTTGATGATCTGCGGGAATTTATTTGGGCGTAAACGTCCCTGCACGTCTTCATTGACCACGACCACCGGCGCCTGACTGCACGCGCCCACGCAGCGACACTCTTCGAGCGTAATCTGTCCATCTGGGGTGGCGTCGCCTAATTTGGTATTCAACATTTGCTGCGCCTTCTCCACCAGCTGCGGAGCGCCCGCCACGTAACAGGCTGTTCCCAAACAAAACTTGATGGTGTGTGTGCCGCGCGGTTTCGTTTTGAAGAATGAATAGAATGTCACGACGCCGTGGACTTGCCCAAGCGGCACATTCAAATTTTGCGCAATGTACGCCTGCATACAAGGGGAAACATGCCCAATTTTTGATTGGACTTCGTTCAAAACCAACATTACCGCGCCGGGGCGGTTTTTGTTTTCGGCAATCGCTTTATCAATCAGCAGTTTCAGGTCTTCTGCCTTTAGTGGGTCGTTTTCTGGAATTTCCTTTAAGAGTCTTGTCATGATGCATTCTGCCTTAATAATTGTGATAAACTTCACAAGAGTAGTTTAATATTACAGCTCGATTCAGTCAATGACCAATGTCATAAGATATTGGTGTAAGTTGTCAGTCAAGTCATGTGACCTTGATGTGCGTCTCTCGCTGGTTTTCATTCTTTAATGCTTTGAGTATTTCGGGCAGGGTGGGCGCTTCCATCGTGAAATAGACGCTTCCGAGAAATTCATCCAGCCTGTGAACATCTCCGCTTTGGATGAGGGGCAGGTTTTGGGATGAGGGAAAATCGCGGTGTAATTTTTCCGGCGTGGTATGACGCGAAATTTCCAGCGCGGGGATATTCCACCTTGGGGAGAGGAATCCCAGCGTGGGGAATAAGCCGTACGCGCTTCGATTCACGTGCGCGGGAATCGCCGCCCCGTTCATCGCGTTGACCTGCTCGATGACAGCGTCTATCGTTAACTTTGTGGAGGTAATCAGCAGGCGCGTCTCTGTACGGATATATTCCCCGCGTTCATCCACCACAAATTGTTCGCCCAGATGTTCGGCTGGGTTGACCTCATCAGGCAGGGATAGGTCTATCTTACGCTGCCAGATTTCAAGGTCAGATAGGGAGTTGAAAAGGCAGAGCAGGTGAACATCTTCGCGGGTTTGTACTTCCATGCCCGGCAGGACAGTCAGCCCGCTGCCTTCGGCTGCCTTTTGCACCGCGCCGACGTTTGCGCTGGCGTTGTGGTCGGTGATGGCGATGATGTCAATACCGAGTTCACACGCGCGTTCCACAATCAATGGCGGAATCATTTCCACCTCGGCGCAGGGTGAAAGCGTCGTGTGAACGTGCAAGTCTGCTCGATAGGTTTTCATCTCACGCGGGGATGTCCATTTCCCAAAGCATTCCGCAGACTTCATAGCTGTTGCGCGTTGTGGCAAGCAGGATGACGCCTTCTTCATTCGCCTTGGAAATCGTTTCGGCGTCTGGTTGCGCGTTTTCAGTGATGATGATCGCGGCAACTTCCAACATGGAATCTACAGCGACGATATTCATGTGGGCTTGTAATGTGACCCACAAGTCGTTTTTTGCGGCGCCTGCCATGACACAGGAAAGCAAGTCTGAAACATAGCCGCCGGTGGGAGAGGTCTCTGTAAAGTCACGCGCTTCAGTGAGAACAGTCAATTGTAGCGCTTCGATGATTTGTTGCAGGTTCATGGTTTATGGCTCTCTGGGAATTGCCGTGATGCTCGGCTGGATTGCCAAATCCAGCCGCC
>DZBA01000202.1 GCA_022729775.1 Anaerolinea thermophila
CAGGACATCCTTTGAAGAAAAGGGTGTCCTGTTTTTTTAGCAACTATCTTGTAATCTCCCGACAACCTTGCTGTAACGCGACACATACGACCACCGCTCTATAATGCAAATACGAAAATGATTTTGTGATGGATGGGAAAGTCTTTCAAGCTTGCGTTCCATCTTGAATTTTAGAAAAACATTTTCACGGAAAATAAAAAAAACAATATACGGAGGTGCGGTAGCGCGAAAGAACATAAAACAAATATTTGAGCCATTGACCTAATTTTGTTTTTTACAAGGAGATTACTAAAATGAAATCCAAAGCATTTTTTCGAGTCTTGACCCTGCTTGCGCTGATGTTCAGCGTTTTGGGCGCGAGCCAGCCGGCTCAGGCAAAAGCCGAATTCATCCCTTCGGCTGACGCGGAAATTGTCCTCCGCGATATGACTTATTGGGACGCCACTTATTCCGGCACGGTGAGTTTCACGCGTTATGAAAAATGGTCGTTTCAATTTACCGAAGCGAATGATTTTACCGTGACCGTCACGCCCACATCCGGTGACCTAGCGCCGCTCATCACCCTACTTGATGCAAACGGCAACGAACTTTCCACATGGATCGGCTCGTTGACCAGCAGCCAGCCCGCAGGCGAATATTATGTTTTGATTCAGCCGGAAGCAGGCAGCGGCTCTTACAACCTGGCTATTCGCAAAACAGTCCCACAGGTTGAGCTGTCTTCATCTATTGAATTGAATCCCGCCAAAGTCAGAATCGGTGAATCCGCGCAGGCATCGGTGCATTTAAGCAATCTTCCGTCAGGGGGATTGACCAGCGCTGAATTTACTTGCGATTATGACCCTGCATTTATAGAAGTGAGCGGCATCGCCGAAGCCGGTCTATTTGGCACAGACGCGGTGACGATTGTAAATGGTCCGGGAAACGGAACCTTCATCTTTGCAATTGCAGCCAGCAACGGACAGAAGGCAGTTTCCAGCGGCAGCGTATTTGGGTTCACAGTCAAAGCCTTACAAACTGGTCAAGCGAGCATCATTTGTAGAACGCGCGTCTCGACAGGCGATAAGAACTTGACCTCTATTACGTCTATCCCAGCGACACTGACCATTGCAGCGCTGCAAGGCACAGTGGAAGGTCAAGTTGCTGCCAGCAAGCTGGTCACTGTCCGCATGTATGACGCGACCAGCGCGGAAGTCGCTACCATCACCGCCGCAGCGGATGGAAAATTTAGCGCGCCTTTGGAAGTCGGCGGATATACGCTTGTCGCCAGCGCGGAAGGTTATCTCAAAGCGCAGGGATACGCCACCATTACCAGCGGTACAACCACCACCATGCCGCTGGTCAGCCTGCTTGCCGGCGATATTGACGGTAACGATGTGATTGACCAATATGACGCGATGACAATTGGCATGAGCTATAACATGCCCGTCCCCGCCGCCGCTGACTTGAATAACGATGCAAATATTAACGTTCTTGATCTCGAATTGCTTGCCGCCAATTACCATAAATCTGGCGCGCTTGCCTGGTAGTACATTCCAACATCACAGCAAGGGGCGCATAGATTCATGCGCCCCTACTCATGGAGACTTCGATGAAATCAATCACTTCACTTTTTCTTGCCATTATTTTTATGCTGACCGCCTTTTTTACGGTCTATGCTCAATCTGCTGAAACGATTTGGTTGTCCGCAAATACAACATCTTACAAAACCGGTGAAATCGTTATTGTTACGGTCAACGCAACTTCCAGTACGCCTATTCAGGGAATGACGTTTCAAATTCGATATGACCCTGCTTGCTTGCAGCCTGTCAGCGCGACCAGTCCCATTCCCGGTATGAACGGATTAAACCTTCCGCAAACGCCAGGCTTGGTGGATGCGACCTTTGCCAGCACGTCGCCCCAAGCCGTAAACGGCATCCTCGCTGAGGTTCGATTCACCGCGCTGGGCGGCTGCCAGACCAATCTTGCGCTTGAAAGCGCCGGGCTTGCGGTGCGCAATCAATCGGGATTTGCCGCGCCGCTTGCCGGTACTTCATTGGGCGAGAAAAATATCGCGCTGACGATTGATAAAGAACTGGGGACTTCCCAGGTCAGTGACCCGGTTGCCGGCGGCACGCCGCTTGCTTTTGTTCCCACACCCTCCGATGCGGATGGACAAGCATTTCCTTCGTGGCTGCTAATTCTATTTTCCGCGCTGGCTGGCGCAATTGGCGTGTTGATTGTTCTTAATGTATTCAGAAAACCGTAGCGCGTATTTGTTAAGGTATAGTATGAAGACAACACATCTTCCCAGCCTCATAATTCTATTTGCAGCGCTTGCACTGCTTTTCCCACAAAACGCGCAGGCGCTTGCCGTACCGCCGGCGGAGATGTTCCAACTCCCTTGGGAGCAGGGATATTCATGGATTGCAATGGATGGACTCGATAACGGTACGCGTCGGCTTCCATCCAGCCCGCATAATTATTTATTAGGCGGCGCGGTGGATTTTGCTCCGCATATCGGCATGAGGATTGGCGAAGACACTTCCAATGCGTGGGTGACGGCTGCCGCATCTGGGACAGTGTTTGAAACATCTTCCTGTCATATCAAAATTTCGCATTCTGGCGGCTGGACTTCCGAATACTATCATTTGGGAAATATTCAAGTGAAAGTAGGGAGCGCGGTCAGCCAGAACCAACGGCTTGCCATTATTGATAACAACGAAAAAGGACAGGTATGCCTTGGCAACCGCTGGCCGGGTCCGCATTTGCATTTTGTCTTGCGACCCAACATGCGCGGCGCAACCCTTGCCGGTTGGATGGTCAATTATGACCTAAAATCCAACATCACAACTTTTACGAAAAACGGTCAAACGCTTGGGTTATTTCAACCCATTTTGAACAGCATGGCTGATGTGATAACGCCGACGCCAACAGCATTGCCGAGCTTTACGCCCACCCCGGTTGAATCAGCAACGCCAACTGTATCGCCGGCGCCGACCTTTGTCCCAACTTCTGAAGGTTTGCTCACACCAACGCCTCTTCAAACTGAAGTTGCGTCATTGACGCCTGTGTTCACGCCAACCGATGTGAATTTTCCAACACCCATATTCACGCCCACCGACGCGGTTTTTTCAACGCCTACATTCATCCCAACTGATATAAATTTCCCCACACTCACATTTACACCGCCAACGGATATTGTGCCCTTTACGCCGACTGCAACGCCTGTTCCTACCAATATTTCCGGTTTATACGCGATGGTTTCGTCAAACCCGGCTTCCATTTTTACTGGTGATATATCGCAAATAACGGTCTCATTAAACAACATCCCCGCGGATGGGTTGGCAAGCGTGGAATTTACCTGCCGTTATAATGCCGCCATGCTGGAAGTGAGCAACATGGCAGTTACCGACCTCTTTGGCGCGGACGCTGTCATGATTATGAATACTCCTCAAAATGGGATATTTATCCTAGCCATTGCAGGCAGCAACGGCAGGCGCGCAACGGCTGGCGGTGTTGCATTGACATTCAACGCAAAAGGTTTACAGACGGGTCAATCTGTCATTGACTGTCAGGCGCGTGTTTCTTCTGGCAGCGGATTTTTGATGGATGTTCCCTCCGTCCCCGCGACAATCCTCACCAACCCGCCTGTGTCTTTAACCGGCACAGTGATGGGCAGTGTGCTTGCCAGCAAACCTGTTACGGTGCGTTTATATCGCGCGGATAATTCCATTGCCGCTGAAACGCTTGTCAACGCAAATAGTTCTTTCAATATATCCATCCCGGCTGGGACATATACAATTGTTGCGACTGCTGAAGGTTTTTTGAACGCGCAAGGCAACGCGGTCATCATCAATGGGAGCATGACCGCCACGCCCGCCGTATCCCTGCTTGCAGGCGATCTCGATGGCAATCATATCGTGGATCAATATGACGCCATGACGATTGGAATGAGTTACAACACCGCGTTCCCATCCGTTGCAGATTTGGATAACAACGCGAATATCAATGTACTCGATTTGGAATTACTCGCGGCAAATTATAGAAAATCCGGCGCGTTGATGTGGTAATAAAAAAGAGGCTGTCATCATAACAGCCTCTTTTGCTAAAACGCAATTTCCCCGATTTGCTCAAAATTAATATCGAAGAATTCCTGCGCCTCGGTCTCGACCTCCGCCTCATCCGATTCGCCCGCGCGGATTCCCCTCGCGCAGTAGGAGCGGTACGCGCAGTAGTTACAGCGCGCAAGTTCATCTGTCATCGGAAAACTCGGCGCGGACTCAATCTCCACCGCGAGTTTGGTCAGCGCGTCCCAATCGCGTTTGTGCTGCTCCGCTGTGTATGCAAATCGCGCGGGGTCAGATGGAAAATCGGCATACCAGTAAATCATCTCGATTTGTTCCGGCGCAAAGGGGTTGCCATCGTTAAGATGCGCGCCCGCCTTCGCAAGCAAGGCGCGGTATACGCGCGTTTGCCAGCGGATGAGCGCCCATTCATTTTTAGGACGTTTGCGATACGTCTTCCAATCGTAGATTGTGACTTTATCTTTCTCCACCGCGATTAAGTCATATTTTGCAACGAGACGAAATTTACCCAGCGGCGCGGAAAGCGTCGTCTCTGCCATCAGGCTTTTTGAGTTTTGTAAATTTGGCAGGCTTTTATCGCTTATAAAATTTTCCCACCATCTTTGCAGGTTTTCCGTGTTTGCTAATTTGGCGATTCGCTCCGCAGGGATGCCGATGAAATATTGCTGCGCCAGCCGATGAAAATATTCGCCTTCCTGCTGGTGCTTTTCGTTTTCGAGCGCGGGTTCGGCTTCAACTGCCGGATATGCCAGCTGCTGCAAATAGCGCAGTTCAAACCGGCGCGGACAGTCGTGGTAATCCTGAAGTGAGGATTGGCTGAGGGTGGTCAATAATTGAGCCATATCCCTATTTTGCCACAGATTGAAGCGGTTATGCTATACTTTTGCCAATGTCGCTGCGGGGAACGAGACAACCTCCTTGCTGGTTAGGGAGATGTTTCGGGAAACCCACCCCCGTTTACGACAATAATTCTGGAGTCTCGATGGGACAGGACACGCAAGTAGCGGTTTTCATTGATTACGATAACATCGAAATAAGCGTCGAAGAAACTTTCGGTAAAAATACAGATGTGGATTGGAATCGCATCTTTCAATATGCCGCGCAAATTGGGCGGGTGGTCTTGCGCCGCGCCTATGCAGATTGGGCGGAAGCAAAAGACAGGCAGCGTCAGTTACTCAGCCTCGGCGTGGAGTTGGTTCACGTCAACAGCAAGCGCGGAAAGAACGCGGCGGATATTCGCATTGTGATTGACGCGCTGGAGTTGCTCTACAGCGAAAAAGATGTCTTCTCTCATGTCTTGCTGGTTTCCGGCGACGGCGATTTTACCGAGTTGGTACATCGCCTGCGAACGCATGGCAAGACGGTGATTGGCATGGGCATCAGCGGCGCAACGGCGGAGTACCTTGTCAACGCCTGCGATAAATTCGTCTACTATGATAAATGGCAGGGTGTTGGGAAGGTGAAGAAGGTTTTGCCGCCCGCGTCGACTCAAAACCAAAATCCGCCCGCGCCCAGGCAAAACGGCAGCGCGCCCAAACCGTCACTTCCTATTGCCACCACGCCGGAAGGGAAATTTGAACAATACTCGAACTTGCTGGCGGCGAAAAAAATTCGCATATCAGAAGGGAAAAATCGTCCGCTGACGATTTTCAAAATTTATGAGATGGTCGCCAACGGCGCGGAACAAATCACCTTTAATCAATTAAAAGAACAGGTCGAGTCGCTCTATGCGGACAGCGATTTAAAGGTCGAGGCGCAGTCCGCGCTCGATGTCGCCCACCAACTCTTTTATACTTTCTGCTTTGAATTCGACCCCGAAAGCCATGAACGGATTTTGAATCGCAAAATGTCATTTGCTGCGGATGTGCAAAAAGCATCGGACTTGCTCGACAAATGCGACCGTAAAATCTTGCAATTGCTCATTGCCGAGATCGGCGCGCCCGATAAATTGGATAAAGAAACCGCCGCGCGAATTTTATACGGCGGCGTTCGCAATCCAAAGACGCTTGACCACGTTGCGGACTTGATTGACGTGGAATAATTCAGTTTTCATCGTGTGCCTGTCATTATTGTTAATAATGACAGGCGCATTTGGCTTTAATCT
>DZBA01000203.1 GCA_022729775.1 Anaerolinea thermophila
CACCGGGGACGATGCCTTCTTCGACAGCGGCGCGGGCGGCTGACAAAGCATCTTCGACGCGGTGCTTCTTTTCCTTCATTTCAGTTTCGGTGGCTGCGCCAACGCGGATGATGGCAACGCCGCCGCTCAACTTGGCAAGGCGTTCCTGAAGTTTTTCCTTGTCATAATCGCTGGTGGATTTGTCAATTTCGATGCGGATTTCTTTGATGCGCGATTCGATTTCGCTCTTCTTGCCTTTGCCGCCGACGATGGTGGTGTTTTCCTTGTCAGAGACAACCTTCTCGGCGCGTCCCAAATCTTGAACAGGGGTGGTCTCGAGTTTGCGACCGGTCTCTTCAGAGATGACCTGTCCACCGGTGAGGGAGGCAATGTCCTGAAGCATGGCTTTGCGGCGGTCGCCGAAGCCGGGGGCTTTGATGGCGAGCACGTTGAGCATACCGCGCAGTTTGTTCAGAACGAGGGTGGCGAGGGCTTCGCCGTCAATGTCTTCCGCGATGATCACCAGTTCGCGCTTGCCGAGCTGGACGAGTTTTTCGAGCAGCGGCACAATATCTTGCGCGGCGGAGATTTTCTTGTCATAAATCAGGATGTAGGCATCGCTGATTTGCGCCTGCATCTGATCGGTGTGGGTGATGAAGTAGGGCGAAATATAGCCGCGGTCGAACTGCATCCCTTCTACGAATTCGGTTTCAAATTGCAGGGATTTGGATTCCTCAACGGTGATGACGCCGTCTTTGCCGACCTTGTCCATCACGTCTGCGATGAGTTCGCCGATTTCGACATCCGCAGCGGAGTTGGTCGCAACAGAGGCAATTTCTTCGCGGGTGTCAATCTTGACAGAATTCTTCTTGAGCTCGGTCACGATGGTTTCGGTGGCGAGTTCAATGCCCTTCTTCAAAAGCATGGGGTTGTAGCCGGCTTCGAGCGCCTTCAGACCTTCGTTCACAATGGCGTGCGCCAAAACGGTGGAGGTGGTGGTTCCGTCGCCGGCGATGTCGTTGGTCTTCTGGGCGGCTTCCTTGAGGAGCTGCGCGCCCATGTTCTCAAACGGGTCTTCGAGTTCGATTTCTTTTGCAACCGATACGCCGTCATGCGTAATGCTGGGGGAGCCGAACTTGCGGTCAATCGCCACGTTGCGACCTTTGGGTCCAAGCGTCGCGGAGACAGCGTTTGCCACAACGTTCATGCCGTTCTTAAGCTTGCGGCGGGCTTCTTCTGAAAAGACGATTTGTTTAGCAGCCATAATTTATTTCACCTTTATTTTTATTTTGATTTTTTGAATTAACCGACAATTCCGAGAATGTCGCTTTCGCGCAGGATGAGCAGTTTCTTGCCTTCCATCTTGACTTCAGCGCCAGAATACTTTGCAAAGAGGACAATGTCGCCCGCTTTCACATCAAGGGAAATTCGCTCGCCCTTGTCGTTTCGTTCGCCGGGTCCGGTGGCAAGGATTTTTCCCTGTTGGGGTTTTTCCTTTGCGGTTTCCGGAAGGACAATCCCGCCGGCAGTAACTTCTTCCTGCTCGACAGGCTCAACCAACACGCGGTTTCCCAAAGGTTTGAATGACACTTTAGCCATATTTATTTCTCCTCATACATAAAGCAGTGGTCTCAATTTTTTTAGCACTCATTACTTGCGAGTGCTAAGAGTAATATTACTCACTTAAACAGGCAAAGTCAAGGAGGTTATATAAATTCTTACAAAACTCTGATATGTGAGGCTTGCAATTGAAGATGCGATGGGGGTATAACTCGCAAATGACGACACTTGGAAAAATTGCCTTTCTCGGTTCCGGCGAGACCTCCCTCGCGGGCGGGCGGATTTTTGAAATGCTCGCGCGCTTCATCCCCAACCCGATTCGCATTGCCATCCTCGAAACGCCCGCCGGCTTCGAGTTGAACGCCTCCATCGTGGCGAATCGCGTCGCGGATTTTCTTCACGCCCGGTTGGGGAATTACAAACCGGTCATTGACCTCATCCCCGCGCGTAAACGCGGAACTGAACTCAGCCCCGATAACCCCGAAATTCTAAAACCGCTCTTGCAGGCAAACCTCATCTTTATGGGACCCGGGTCGCCGACCTATTTGGCGCGTCAACTGCGCGGCACGCTGGCGTGGGATATTCTGCGCGCGCGTCACAGACTCGGCGCGACGCTGGTCTTCTCTTCCGCCGCGACGATTTCCGTCGGCGCGCATGTCCTTCCCGTTTACGAAATTTACAAAGTCGGCGAGGATGTCCACTTCAAAGAAGGCTTGAATTTCTTCTCTGATTTCGGCATGAATCTTTCATTTGTCCCGCACTGGAACAACGCCGACGGCGGCATTGACCTCGACACCAGCCGTTGTTTTGTCGGGCTGGAACGGTTTGAGCAATGGCGTGGACTTCTCCCCGCGGAAAACATCATCATCGGTTTGGATGAACATTCCGGCATCATCATGGATTGCGAAAAAGGCGTATGTGACGCGCATGGGGTCAGCTCTGTCACGGTGATGAAAAATAAAAGTATGCAAATTTATCCCACAGGCGCAAACTTTTCATTGAGCGAGTTGGGCTACTGCGTAAAGATTGAAAACATCGAAGATGGGATTCGCCCTGAAGTGTGGGATATGATTCGCGCCGCAAATTCGGATGACCAAACGCCGCCCGCGGATGTGTTGTCGCTGCTCGAAGAACGCAAGCAAGCCCGCGCGCGGAAAGACTTCGCCGAGTCAGACCGCCTGCGCGATGAAATCTTCTCACGCGGTTGGATTGTGCAGGATTCAAAGGACGGGCAAAAGTGTTCAAAGATTGTGTAAAATAAGCGTATGACTACTGTTCAACTGTTTGTCACCTGCCTTGTGGATTCTTTCTTCCCTGAAACGGGCGAAGCCGTCGTGAACATTCTCAACCGTCTCGGCGTGGATGTGGACTTTGCGCCGGAGCAAACTTGCTGCGGTCAACCGCAATTCAACGCGGGGTTAAGAGATGACGCGCGCGAGATTGCGAAGCACACGATTCAACTCTTTGAAAAAACAACAGGCGATATTGTCACGCCTTCGGGTTCGTGCGCGCATCAATTCAGGCATAACTATTTGGAATTATTCACAGGGGATGAGGTGTGGACTCCGCGCGCGAAGGCATTGGCAGCGCGGACGTACGAGTTTACAGAATATCTTGTAGACCGTTTGGGCGTGACCGACGTTGGCGCAGAGTGGGACGGATTATTGACGTATCATTCATCCTGTCACACCCTGCGCGGAATCAACGTGGATGCCCAGCCGCGCGCGCTGCTGGCAAAGGTCAAAGGCGCGAAGGTGGTGGAACTGCCCAACGCGCATGAGTGCTGCGGCTTCGGCGGCGTGATGTCTGTCGAACATCCCGAACTTTCGGCGGAATGGTTGAAGCGCAAAATTTTCAACTTTGAATCTACACAGTCGCCGACGTTGGTTGTCACCGACGCGGGATGTCTCATGCACATTGCGGGCGGTCTGCATCGCGCGGGGAAGAGTCAGCGCGTGATGCACATTGCGGAAGTGTTGAACGCGGTTAATCTTCCGACTTGAAAATCAAAAATACAACATTCATCAAAATACCCACAATTGCAGAAAATACAATCGCGGGAATTCCGTTGGGGAATAAGACCGGGATGTTGAACGGGAATATGCCGTTGGGCAGCGCGAGATTTCCGCCGATTCCCAAAATCAAAATGGTCGAGCCGACAGCGAGATTCTTCGGGTCGAAGAGATTCACTTTTTCCGATTGCATGAGCGCAATGCCTTGCATCCCAATGATGCCGAAGAGATAAATCGAAAGTCCGCCGGTGACCGCGACGGGAATGGAGTTGACCACGCCCGCGAGTTTGCCAATGAACCCAAGCAGGATGGCAATTCCGCCTGCCGCCATTAAAACGGGGATGGAGTAGTTGCGCGTGATTGCCATCAATGAATTGTTTTCGCCGTAGTTTGTGCCGGGTGCGCCGCCGAGCAAACCCGCCACAATGTCATCTGAACCATCCGCGATTAAGTTCAAGCCGATGAGTTCTTTGATGTTGAATGGTTTTCTGCCAAGTTCAGCGGCGAGTTCGTCAATGTATAAACTCATCTGGTATAGGTGCGCAGTGGATTCGGGAATGGTGGCAATGGCGATGAGTGAAATGCTCACGACCAAGCCCCACGCGCGCGGGTCGTTGAACGCGGGCAGGGTGATTGCGGGGACGCGGAACCACGTCTCATTGGCGATGATGCTGAAGTCTACAAGTCCCATCAACGCGGATGCGATATACCCGACCACCACGCCAAACAAAATGGGCAACATGCCCCAGATGCCCTTGTTCCGCAAATAGACCGAGAACAAGATTGTCGCAATCAACGTGATGAAGGCAATCATCCAATTGGCGGTGGCTTCGTTGAGGGCAACGCCCGCGAGCGCAACGCCGATGACCAGCGCGACAGAGCCGGTTACCACCGGCGGCAGAACTTTATCCAACGCGGCTTTGCCGACGCGCATAATCAGCAACCCCATGAGGATTTCAAGAACCGCCGTGCCGATGATGCCAACCTGCACCAGCTTGACGCCGTCCGCGCAATAGAATTGGTTTTGGTCAGCAAAGCATTCCGGCGCAAAGGCGTTCATGGCTGTCACGATGACCGCAATATATGAAAATGAAGAACCGTAATACATGGGGATTTTACGCTTGGATACCAACAGCGCGATAATCGTTCCCAGCCCGGAAGTGAGCAGCGTTACGCCAATGTCGAACTTTGTCAGAATGGCGACCAGCACCGTCGCCGGAAACATTGTCAACACCTGTTGGAAGCCGAGACTCAACATTGCGCCGATGGGCGGCGTATCATCCGGTAGGTATCCAAAAACCTTGTGACCTGACGGCGCAGCCGCAGCTTGCGCGGCGGGCTTTGCTTCGCTTTTTGGCGCGGTCTTTTTTACTGCCTTGCTCTTTGTTGCCATATTCTCTCCTTATAAATTGGATGAATGCTGTCTTGGATTGTCGAATCCAAAACAAAAAAAGAGCCGCTTTATAAAAAGCGACTCTTCGTTTCACAAATAAACACAAACAGACCGATTAAGTATTGTGGGGCGGAATGTTTGTCTCGGATTGGTTTATACATATCGCGCAGAATTTTACGCGGATTTGAAAGCGTGCCAAGGATGAATTTTCAGCGTCCCTTCAATGGCTTGAATCCTTCGCCCAAAGCTTCATGCGCGACGCCGATGACCATAAACGCTTCGGGGTCTATTTCATGCACAATGGATTTGAGCGTTGCCACTTCGGCGTGGCTGACCACGCAATATAGAACCGGGCGCGAGTTTCCCGTGTACGCGCCTGTCCCGTCGAGGACGGTCACGCCGCGTTCCAAATCTTCCATAATGCGCTCTGAAATTTCGCTGATGTTGCTTGTCACAATCATGGCTGTTCGCACGGTGCCGCCGCCCTCGAGAACCGTCTCTGAGACGATGCCGCTGACGTACAGCGTAATCATTGCGTACAGCGCTTCCTTCCATCCAAAGACAAATCCTGCGGCGAGAATCACAGCCGTATCTACCATGAGGTAACTTTGCGTCATGGATACGCCGCGCCAGTGATTCAAAATCCGCGCGAGGATGTCCGAGCCGCCGCTGGTGCCGCGCGCGCGATAGACCAATCCATACCCAATGCCGCTTACGATTGCGCCATATAACGAGTTGAGGAAGATATCGCCTTGCAGGTCGTTGATTAATTGCGTAGCCGCGCCATTCGCGCCAAAGATGGGCAGTTTCAACACAAGGTCGGTGAGCAGGGAATAGGTGAGGATGGCAAACGCAGTGCGGAAGGCAAAGTTTTTCCCGCCAAGATAGCGCCATCCCAGCGCAAACAGCGGCAGGTTTCCGAGCAGTACCATTAAACCGATGGGCAAATCTGTAAAGTGATTGATCAGCTGCGCGATGCCGCTCACGCCGCCCGATGCAAGGTTGGCGGGGACGAAGAAGATTCGCAGGCTGATTGCCTGAATTGCGGAACTCAAACCAATAATGAAATAGTCACGGAAAGTGGGGAAGTATTTTTTCATGCCGTTATTGTACAGGGAAATTTGAGCGATTATCCTACATTCTCAAAATGCGTAATCACGGGCGGTTTGCTTTTGGGTTTTCCTTCCACTGCAATCACATCAACCTGCCAGTGGTCAATTT
>DZBA01000010.1 GCA_022729775.1 Anaerolinea thermophila
CAAGCAAAATCGGCGTGGCAAACAGCGCGGGAGTCATCACTGCCAGCGCGCCCGCCAGGTCGCCGAAAGCGAGTTCTTCCATTGCCAACGCGCCCGTCACTGCGGAGCGTTCTCCGAAGCCGCCATACGCCTCAGGTGTGGATGCCTGTAAGAAGCCCAGTTCCCAGCCTTTGCTGATGAGTTTCTTCGGCAGTTCGCGGCTTTCCTCCGCTTCATGCGCGGCGGCTTGCAGGTCATTCACGGCATATTTCCCCACTGCGTCAATTAACATTTGTTGCTCTTCATTGGGTTCGAATGAGTACATGTTCTCTCCTTTGTTTAGTGTAGATAGGTATAAGGTACACAGGTTTACTTGTCTACGTGTTTACTTGTTTACCTGTCTACTTATTTACGTCCTTCAACAATCCCTTAAAAAATAAATCCGCGTACTGGTCTGAAATTTCTTCAATAGACTTTTCTCCTTCAGGGCGATACCATGTCAGCGTCCAATTCATCACCCCCATCAAGGCGCGGACAGCCATATCCACATCTTTACAATCGAACACCTTGGCGCGCACGCCTTCCTTAAAAACATTCCGCCATAGTTCCTCGAACTTATCGCGTTGGGGAACATGGCGGGTATGAGATTTTTTGTCGAGCGAGCGATGCTCAAACAGCAGGACTGAGGTGAGGTCAGTGTTATCAGCCAGCGCGGATAAATACGCGCGGATCATTTGTCTGAGTTTCTGGTCAGCGGAAATTTCCTGCGCGGCTATCGCGGCAATGTGATTGGTCAACATGACCAAAGCGCGGTCTAGCAGGGCAAGTAGAATCTCCTGCTTGGATTTGACGTGATGATACAAGCTCGCCTTTTGCACATTGACCGACGCGGCAATATCAGACATGGACGCGCCATGAAAACCTTTTTGCCTGAATACCTGCGCCGCTGCATCGAGAATATCGTCTCTGGTCACAAAGTCTCCTTCCCTACCGAACGGTAGGTAGAATGATGATAGCAAATTAAGACAAGGCGGTCAAGGTTGGGGCTGCTTATAGTTCAGTAATTCACAAAGGTTTTGAACGTGAGAAGCATATGCCGGCAAATTATCCGGAAAATACCTTATGCTATATAATGTTTACATAGGTAATTTCCTCCCCGTTATTTTTCCAGTGGCGTTTTTGCCATTTTTCAAGAACTTGATCGTCACTCTCGCGCTAACAATTTAGATTACTCTATTATCATCGAATACGCGATAACAACCACAAAGGCAGGCATAAGATGGAAGATTTGTTGACAGGCATTCACACTCCCCTGCTTTTTTTGTGGGTAGCTAATCTAAGCGTGGTAATCATTCTTACCGCCTATTATTTTCATCAGGAGCAAAAGTTTTCCTTTCGCTATTTTTTGTGCGCTCGCGCCGCGCAATCGCTTGGATGGTTCCTGTTTTGGCTGCGTGGCGTCATCCCCTTCCTGATCTCCGGGGCGATGGGAAATGCCTTGCTTTATATGGGCTGGGCGTTCGAGGCTTTGGCATTGCTCACCATCCGTCGAAGACAGCCGCATATCGAAAAGATTTACACCATCGTCGCGGCATTGGGAATTGTCCTCAGTTTCGGACTCTATTTCATCCCAGATTCAATGTCCAATTTGCGAACTGCTTTTTCATCGTCTGTCCCGGTTGTGATTTTTATTGTCCCGGCGCTGATGCTCATCACGAAAAAGGGCGCGTCGGCGCTGCAGCGGACGGTGGGGCTTGCTTACCTGATAAGCATAACCGCCTCCGGCTATCGTTCTGTAACCGCCTTTTTATACGGACCTTCTATTTCCTTGTTGACAGCGCCGCCCTCGCAGACGCTGACCTTTCTCGATTATTTCGCGATGGCGATATTCGGTTCCATCGGTTATTTGGTATTGGATCGGGAAACGGTCGAAAAACAACTAATGTCTGCCGCCGCGCAAGTAGCAGTCATGGAAGAACGCGCGCGCCTTTCCCACGACTTGCACGATTCGGTCACCCAATCCTTATACAGCCTGAATCTTAATGCCAAATCCATTCCGCTGATGCTCAAAAGCGGAAAAGCGCAGGAAGCGGACGCGCTGGCGGACACTATCGCGGATATTGCGCGCCAAGCCTTGATGGAAACGCGGCTGCTCATGTATGAACTGCGCCCATGTGTCGTCGTGGAGTTGGGATTGATCGAGGCGTTGCGGCAGCGGCTGGATATCGTCGAATCACGCGGGCAAATAAAAACCCAGCTGCACATCAACAATCTTGCGCCTTTGGATGTCCGCGTGGAAGATGTCCTGTATCATATTGCCATCGAAGCCTTGAACAATGTTCTTAAACATGCCAATGCCCGCGAAGTAAAAGTCGTTATCAATATCGGATCCGACCATGTAACGATGGCTGTGCAGGATAATGGCATTGGCTATAAGATGGAAACCGTCCTGTTTGGAGCAGGTATTCACGGGATGCGCGAACGCGCAGTACAGGCGGGCGGCAGCCTGAATATTCACTCCGAAATTGATAACGGAACCAATGTTACGGCAAGCATTCCCATTTCAACTGCGAGGCAAAAATGACCGACATCATACGGGTTTTGATCGTAGACGACCATGCCATGGTGCGGCAGGGTCTGCACACATTCATTCACATGCAGGATGGGATTGACGTGGTCGGCAGCGCGGAAGACGGCGAACAAGCGGTATGTATGACGCTGGAGTTAAAACCCGATGTGGTATTGATGGATCTGGTCATGCCGCGCAAGGATGGCGTTCAGGCTACCCGTGAAATTATGCAAAAACTTCCGCAAACGCGTATTCTGGTCATTACCAGTTTTTCGGACGATAACAAGGTCTTCGCGGCAATCCAGGCGGGCGCAATAGGGTATTTGCTTAAAGATTCCTCGGCGGAAGATTTGATTGACGCCATCCATAGCGTCAATCAGGGCATCTTCTCCATGCACCCTTCCATTGCTCATGCAATGATTAAAGAATTCAACTCTCCGTCCGCGGCGAATCTCCTGCCATTCAAAGAATCATTGACTGAGCGCGAAGTAATGGTTTTAAGACAGGTCGCGCGGGGAGATTCAAACCACGACATTGGCGCAACTTTGTGCATCAGCGAGTGGACTGTGCGCGCGCATATCGGCAAAATCCTGCGTAAATTGCACCTTGTCAACCGCACGCAGATCACCCTGTATGCCCTGCGGGAAGGTTTGGTTGACCTGAAAGACATAGATTAACACTTAAGTCGTAGAAACTCTCATGTAAAACCATACTTTATAGCAATGGCAAAAAACGGGCGCGGATGTACACTCTCCTTGAAATACACAATCCCGATTCACAGAAAAAGGAGAAAATCTGATGAGAAAACTTTTCACGTTTGCCATGATTGCCATGTTCGTCCTTTCCGCTTGTGGTGCGCCAGCCACGGAAGTGCCTGCCCCAACCCCAGCCCCATCCCTTGCGCCGACCCTTGCTCCTACCGCAACCCTCGTTCCCACGCCAACATCCACTCCCGACCTAGGCATACTTGGCAAGCCCGGCACATGGACGGTCATGATGTACCAAGACGCGGACGATGAAGTCCTTGAAGAGGATATTTTCTTCGATGTGAACGAAGCTGAGCTGGTCGGCTCTACGGATAAAGTCACTATTGTTGCGCAGTTGGATAGATACGAAGGCGGCTTCGATGGCGATGGCGATATGACCCACACCAAACGTTATTTAGTGACGCAGGATGATGACCTGTCTGCCATTAACTCGCAAGTGTTGGATGACCTCGGCGAAGCAGATATGGGTGACCCGCAAACCTTGTATGATTTTGCTACGTGGGCAATGCTTAACTACCCTGCCGAACATTATGTATTGATTATGTCTGACCACGGCGCTGGCTGGATGGGCGGCTGGAGCGACCATGATTCAGGCAATGGGCTTAATTTGCAGGAAATTGATAACGCGCTCGGCGCCATCATCGCGGATACTGTAGAAGAAACCGGGGTTAACGTATTTGAATTGGTCGGATTCGACGCCTGTCTCATGGGGCAGTTGGAAGTGATGAGCGCGATTGCGCCCCATGCCCGGTATGCCGTCGGCTCAGAGGAAACGGAACCCTCTCTTGGCTGGGCGTATGCCGGTTTTCTATCCGCTTTGACTGAGAATACAGAGATGAGCGGCGCGGAACTTGGTCAAATCATTGTGGATGGCTACATCGCGCAGGATACTCGCATCGTTGATGACCAAGCCCGACTCGTATTTATGGGCGATAACTACAGCATGGAAAGCGTGGTTGATTATTTATCCTCCGGCGTTACCCTGACTGCCGTTGATCTGGGAGCCATGCAAGGGTTGAATGCAGCTGTCAATGAATTGGCTGTCGCATTGATCAACGCTGACCAGGAAGCAGTGGCGCAGGCGCGCGCTTATGCTCAATCCTATACCAGTGTCTGGTGGGATGGCATTCCGCCTTCCTATATTGATCTGGGACATTTTGCAGACTTGCTCATCGAAGGTACAGATGATGCGGCTGTAAAACAATCTGCCGAAAATGTGAAAGCAGCCTTGTCGCAAAGCGTTGTTGCCGAAAAGCATGGTAAAGAAAGACCTGGCTCCACCGGCTTGACCATTTTTTTCCCAAACTCCGAACTCTACGAAGTCTCTTACTTGATGCCCGGACAAATTGAACAATACACTGATTCTGCGGGGCGTTTTGCCGCTGCATCCCTATGGGATGACTTCCTCACCTATCATTATGCAGGAGAATCTTTCGACCCTGCCATCGCAGACTTAGCAGTCCTCACCCCTGCCGAATCCATGCAGACCGACTTTGTGCAGGCAGCGGAAGAATCCGCGCCGGAAGAAAACGCGGAAATCGTCGCGCCTAGCTCAGTTGAAATTGGCATAGCTCCGCTGACAGTCTCCGCCGCGGAAATAGGACCAGACGGCGTGGTCACACTCTCTACAGAAATTACCGGCTCGAACATTGCCTATGTTTATTACTACGTCAGTTATTGGAGCGAAGAATACCAATCCTATCTCACTGCCGATATGGGATATCTCAACTCCGATGAAATTTTGGAAATCGGCGGGGTTTTCTATCCAGATTGGGGCAGTAATGGCGTGGAGGTTGCGTTTGATTGGTCTCCCACTATATATTATATGAGCGATGGCAACGAAGCCAACGACCAGTTCGCCTTCTTCGAGCCGACTGTTTATGGAACCGAGTTCGATACTTTTAGCGTGCGCGGAACATATACTTTTCTTAACAGTGGCAACTCGATGGATGCGAAAATAGATTTCTCTAACGGCGAGATGCAATCTGTCTGGGGCTTTACCGGCGATGATGACTCCTCCGGCGCATGGCGCGAAATCCGCCCCAAGCCCGGCGATACGTTCACCATCACCGACGAATGGCTCGAATTCGAGAAAAATCCTGATGGCGAATTTGTAGACTATGACGGCGGCGTTATGACCTTTGGTGAGTCCCCCTTTATCGTATCTGAATACTATGCCTTTACCGGCAGCTATACGCTTGCCATTGGCGTCGAAGACTTCGATGGCAACACCATTTGGGAATTTACCGAAGTGACGGTTACTGAATAGAGTTAAGGAAATTATCCAATGAACATTCTAAAAACATACGAACATAAGGGCAGGGTTTTGCAATTGACCGAATACAACGCGCCAATCAAACTTGCTCGCCCGCAAATCCTCACTTCCCGCGCGCCGGGCGCGGGTAAATTCCAAATTGGACAGGTGGATTTACTTCAATCGGGAAGCGAACTCGCGCTCAAAGTCCAAATTAGCGGCAAGGGTATCGCGTATATTTTTTCTGAAGTTTTATTTGAAAATGGAAAACAATATTACGGACCCGTGATGCGCGAGTATGTTTCCGCGCAGAATGAAAAAGAAACCAGCGGAGTCAAGCGCCCCGTTTGGGATGCGACCATCAATATTTTGGTTACTTTGCAGATGAGACTGACCCTGCTCACGGACGGCGTAAACTCGGCATTTGCTTTTGTAACTCCACAAGGTTATGGCGTTTCGGGCTGCTGGCTCGACGGTCAATATGCCAGCGGCGAATTGCAAACACGCGCGCGCATTTCTTTTGATAGCAATGGCGGTATTGCCAAACTCACTGCCTTCAAAGACCAGGGAATAAAATCCATGCCTTATGAGCTCACCCCAAAATTGGGCGACACCTTCGCTCCTTTTGTTCAAGTTTTCACCCCGCCCATAGATAAAAGTGAAAAATGGGAAATGGACATTGCCCTATCAACCCCGCTTGTTTTTGGCGATCAACCATTTCAAATGGAGAAAGAATCTCCCGTCCCTGGTGAATATCTTGCAGGCTTTCTGATTCAGGACTTGGATGGCGGCTTAACGAGAGAATATATTTCTTTCGCGCTTGGTAAATAAAAATAAACCAGATTTAAAAAGGAGATTTATATGAAAACCCGTAATATTGCATGGCTCGCTTTGGTTCTTGTCATTTTGGGAACGATTCTTTCAGCTTGCGGACCCAGCCCGGAAGAAGTCTATCTGCAAAAAATGACAGGACCTATGGAGAACTATAGCGCCAAAGTGGACGCTTTTGGAACTGCATTTGGAAATTGGGACTACCCGAACGGAGGAACCGATCCGGCGCAGCTGGCGCAACTGAACACGGCAATGGATGAACTTGATAAAGCTGCCGGCGAGTTAGGCAATATCTCGACGGAAGTGCCTGAATCTTATAAAACGTTCGATGGATACCTCAAGGAAGTTGCCGGCGAAACCCTGATGGCGACCACTGCCACCCGCGAGGCACTTGTAGAATTCAACGCAGGCGATAACGAAGCATTTATAAAAAAAATAGAAGGAATGATAGCCAGTACGGAAAAAATTGTGGTAATCATGGATAAAATGGACGCGGAACTTAACAGGCTTAATCCAAAGTAAGTTTGCTCGTCTCCATGTATAGTTCCTCAGATAATTTTTTTTCAACCTTTCTTTGTGAATGTCATTGCGAGGACGCTCTACCTAGCGCAGCGCGGTGCAAGTATCGTTCCTCGCAGTGACATTTCAGGGAGTGGCTAGTTCCCGAAGCCATGCAACAAAAGAAGTATTTTGAGTTATGGTAAAATTCCTTCCGTTGCCCCCGTAGCTCAGTGGACAGAGCGTCAGCCTCCGGAGCTGAAGAGCGCAGTTCGAGTCTGCGCGGGGGTACTTTTTTTTATGCGCCGCGCGGATTTATAAATCAAGAAGGGGACTCTTGGGTTATTATTTTTCCTCAACAATTTTGTAGATATTCCTATACCCAGCATTGACCATTGCCGATAGTTCTTGCAAAATCTTGCTTGTTTCATTTCGG
Organism: Anaerolinea thermophila; assembly: GCA_022729775.1. Classification (GTDB taxonomy): domain Bacteria; phylum Chloroflexota; class Anaerolineae; order Anaerolineales; family Villigracilaceae; genus Villigracilis. The sequence goes on from DZBA01000010.1 coordinate 7,335, forward strand.
GCAGCCGCAGGGTCGGGGATGTCGTAGATAAGCCCTTGCAGCGCTTGTGATATCAGGTGGATTTTTTCATGCGCAAATGGGAATTCAACCTGCAAGGCTTCTTTATGTCCATCTTCCATCACCAATACCAAATCAGACTCTTCCAACATCGTTTTGTTTATTGTGCGCGTTTGATGGTTGTCGAGATTTAATCCCAGCGCCTTTGCAACGTTGATGGCTTCGGCTGGGGCAGGCAACCCGTCGGTTGTCCACGTTCCCGCGCTGCTAATCTGCCAGAGGTTTTGTTTCCCATCGCGTTGAACGGCATTCCGAAAGGTTTCCGCGGCGATGGGCGAGCGATACATATTTCCTGTGCAAACAAATAAAATCGAAGGCATTATTGAATTAATCTCCTTGAACATCTTGCAAATATTCGATTTTGCGTTTTTGGATTATATAGCTGGTCATATCATTTGGGTTGAATTCGCCACTTTCTGCTTTTGGTTGCGCGGCGATATTTTTCACCAAAAGCATATTTTTCGCGGGGATATAAACTTCAACTGGTTCCGGCGTGAGTGCCTCGTAATATTCCGCTTTTATGACTTTTTCATCATTCTCTACCGGCACGTAGAACTCCATCCGCTCTTCGGTTGGTTGGTTGGTCGAAATTCCCACTGGCAGTTGGGGGGAAATTTGCTGTTCTGGCAGGGAATAATAGCCGCCCTTGGCGTAGTGACGATAATAATGATAGTTGCCATAATAGTAGCTGTTGCGCGGAATTTTGTTCAACACAACCCCAAGCGGGCGGGCATTGACCCGCTCGATTTGTTCCAGCATGGCGCATGTGACATCCGCCCGCGTGTGCCCAGGCTGGATAACCAATAACACGCCGTCTGTCTTTGTTGCCAGCACTTGATAATCTGTTACCAGTGACGGCGGACTATCCACAATAATAATATCAACGAGTTGGCTGGCTTCTTCCAGAATGCGATCCATCTTGGTTGAAGCAAGCAACTCTGTAGGGTTGGGAGGCAGGCTGCCGCTGGGGATGATAAATATGTTGTTGATGCCCTCTACCGGGCGCATTACAGATTGCACGGTGGCATTTGCGCGGAAGAGGGTGCTTAATCCCATACGGTTGGTGATTCCAAAAATGGAATGAATGCGCGGGCGGCGCATATCCGCATCAATTAAAAGCACGCGCTTTCCGCCTTGCGCGATGATCATGGCAAGGTTAATCGCGATGGTGGTTTTGCCTTCGCCGGGTCCAGAACTGGTGACCAGAATTTTCTTTAGCGTTTGGTCTACGTTGGTAAATTCAAGATTGGTACGCAGGGAACGAAATGCTTCTGAGACAGGCGAGCGTGGATGATATAGCACATGCGCGTCGGTAGATTCGCCTTTTTGAGTTTCCATTTCCCCAATGTAGCCAATTACCGGTAATTTCAAAATTTTTTCTATATCTTCAGGGGTGCGGATGGTGTCATCCAAATACTCGATGAGAAACGCAATACCGCCCGCGATGAGCAGTCCAATTATTGCTGTAAATTCTATATTCGTAACTGGTTTGGGACGCACAGGTTTGGAAGATGGCGAAGCCGCTTCGATCTGCACAACATTCGGCGTATTTTGTAAACGCGCCAAGCGCACTGATTCGAGATTGTTCAATAAGTTGATATAAATTTGTTGATATAGCTGCAGGGTGGTTTGAAGCTGCGCAAGGCGCGTGGTGGCGTCATCTGAACTGATTGGTTTTCCCAATACGACGAGGTCTGTGTAAATTTGCTGATACAGCTCCAATACGGGCTTGATTTGATTTAATCGCGATTCTTTTTCATTCAATAGGTTTTGCTGTCCGATTGTCGAGACCAGCGTCAGGGATTGAATTTCATTTTCCAGCTGCGTTACTTCCGCCTGCAAAATGGCGATTTGATTTTCAACCTGTTTTTGCTGCTCAATGACCGTCTCAGCGGAGATGTTGTTGATTTCTGTTTCCAGTAATTTGATCTGGCTTTCGACCTGCGTAACCTGCGCCTGTATGCTTTGTTCGGTTAAAGCATACCTTCCAGATTGTATATTCTCGCTTTGGTTGATAAGAACTTGAACGAGAATATTGGCAATATCAGATGCGCGTTGGGCATTTTCATCTTCCACAGTTACCAGAATGGTGGATGTGTCGTTGAATTGTTGAACTTGAATTTGACCGCTTCTTACCGAAGACCCCAAAACTTCCGCCGCTTTTTGTAATACAGGCTGCGTAGTTAATAATTGGATGTAAGTCTGTACAAGCTGCTGGTCGTCAACATAAGTGTAGTCCGCATTTTGCTGCTGCGGCGCGCGCATGACAAGAATGCGGGTGGATGATTGGTAGATGGGCGTTTCTAAAATGCTGACAACCGCGCCAACCAACGCGCCCAGCATAACCCCTGTGACCAAAAGCCATGCCCAGCGGCGAAGCATTGAAAGATAAATTTTTATTTCCATAAATACATCCTCGTTTGTACGAGGAGTTTATCCCACTTGTTTTTCTTTTTTTATTTTTGTATTGCAGTTATAACGATGTGCTTGTGACGCAATATGAAAGTTTATGGTTGGGTACAGGTTACTTTTTCAAGTGGGGTATAACGTATATGGCAAACTGGTTTGTCAGGGTTGTTGGCTGCCACTACTTCTGGAAACATAAAAAAGTCAGGCAGGCTCAGGTTTGGGTATTGGCTGCGTATGACGTCTTGATACCAACGATCTGGAAGAAGGTCTGTGGCAATTACCGTTATATCTGGGCGCTGATGCAGCGCGTAATGAAAATACCACAGCGCGAACACGGTTTCATCCCCTTTGGCAAACACAAGCGCGTCTTGTGGAATTTGAGTCAACGCTGCTTTTCCGAATTCTTCAGCGCGGACATCTTGGGACGCATCCACGTGGGGCAGGAGATATATGGCTTGCATGAAAAAATACGCGAGCAGCAATCCGCCGAGCGTCAGACTCGCGCGCGGAAATTTTTGCTCTGCTTGATGGATCAACCCGTCCGCGCCAATTCCTATCCATATCGAAAAGCAAAGGAAAGCCGGAAGCAGGTGTATGAACGCGTCGCGCGTGCCGTAGGTGACGGCAAAAACTGTGAACGGGATAAATATCCAGACGGTGCTTTTTTGCAGGGATGTGGGTTGATGAAAAGTAACCAGCCCCATTAACCCAAGAATAAGCCCAATAAACCCGAACTGGTCGAGCAGAAGCGCGGCTGCTGATTGAACATCCGCTATGATGTTTTGTGGTTGTATTTCAAAAAATTGTTCTTGGTATAGTTTCCCTGTGACGAGCCATGCAAAATTGGAAACCGTAATTGGATTTCCCCAATTGACCGGCGGTTTGAACATTGCTTTTAACGGAAGCGTGAGATAGGGGAGCAAGCCAATTGCCGCCCACGTAAATCTTTGCAACAGGACGCTGCGATTCATCCGCTCTTGCGCGCGGAAGAGGAACGGCAGCGTGAAAATCATGGTAACGTGATTGCCTATTCCCAAGCCAAACGCGAGTCCCAGCGCGGCATTGAGTTTTTTGGGGGGGTAGCGATTATACGAATCCTCTGTGGACAAGAATAACAATATTACGATGAATAATATGTGCAGGGTGTACACTTCTGTAATGACTGCCTGCGACCAAAATAACGGGGAAAGTCCAAACGCGTATGCAGAAAGCAGGGCGGGTGTGATTCTTGTTTTTTCCCCCCGCAGCATGAGAACGTAAATGATTATGGCAGAAAGAACCGCCGCGACAGCAGACATCAGGGATGTGCGATATGCAAGCGTCCCAATTGGCAGGGATTGAAATATCCGCGCAAGCAATAGATAGAGCGGATAGCCGGTGGGGTGCGCTACGCCGTTTGTTGCGGCGGCTGTGATGAGGTCGCCGCCGTCCGCGCCGTAATTTGCCCAGGTCAAGCCGGGCGCCATGCTGAATAGATACAACGCCGCCAGCGATGAAGTTAATACCCCGCCCGCAAGATATTTTATAAATGTTTTTTTATTTTGCATGATTCTGAAATAACAACGGGATGGAAGCGCTGCCTCCATCCCGTTGTTTACTTATAAAAACCGAATTAGTAATCTTTTGCAGTGGGCATGTAAACCCCGGTGAAGTCTGTTAATTCCGCGCAGGCTTTTCCGCCTTTCATGGTCGTATCCAGTGGGGACCAGACAGAGGTGACGCGCTTGGTGTCACTATCGGAATAATAGAAATAGATTGTATTATCTTTATCGGGGATGGCGGCAAAGCATATTTCCCAGCTGCCTTCATCGGTGGTGACTTGGTCTACAAGAGTCTCTGATTTGTAATGGTAAACATGGCATCCCGGTTGGTGCATCAATCCTTCATTATCTGGGAAGGGAACATTTGCGGATATTTCGACATCGTCCTCGACGTGTAATTCATTGCCAAGTCCGGGGACATAGTAGTCAACGCTGAGTTCGCAAATTCCGCCCGCGCTGTATACGCCGGGTTGGGTAATGCGCGTGGAAGATGTTGTGCTGGCTGATAACCTGACTGTGCCTTTTTCGGATACAAAGCTGGACATCTGACGCGCGGCTTCGCTTTCTGCGGGTCCTGTTTCTGGGATGACAATTCCACCGGGAGCATAGATGCCGGAGTACATGGCTGGGGCGCAGGCGTACGTGCCTTTTTTAGTGGTGGGCAGGGGCAGCCATGCGGCTTGACCTGTTTGGGCAAGGTCATCGCGGTAATAATAAATGGTCAATTTTTCATCAGGGCGGTCGCCAAAGCAGACTTCCCAATTGCCGTCATCAGTGCTGGCTTCGTTGATGACTTCATCTTCTTTGTAATGCACAAAATGGCAGCCTGCCAGATACAAGTCATCTGGATAGGAGAAGGTCACTTCGCGGGATGTTTCAGCAGGCACATCTACCGCCGCGTAATTGCGGAGGTTTTTCGCCTTGTATTCGATGTTCATAATACAAAGACCGCCGACAGTGTAGGAACCGCCTTCATTGATGTCAATTTCTGAAAGCGGCTTTGCATCCTGTGAAGGCTGCTGCGGACTTGCCCACGCGGAACGATTTTGGGCAACCCCGACGATTGTCAACGCCAAAATGATAACAATGACAAATTGAATATATTTTTTCATGGCACACTCCTCAACTTACGTGATTTCTAAAAGAAAATAAATTACGTATATGGAAAAAGAATTTATGGAACCGAGAATACAACTTCAAATTCTACATCAGTTCTAAGGTTGGTTTCGTATAAAATACTATGGTCTTGAATGGCAGACCCTAAAGTCGCTTGCTCGAGATTGGCGTCCTTTGCCAGATGGACGCGCAATGTTAGCGGATGGGCAAGCGTGCCGGGTTGTTTTTGAATTTTAATGTGATAGGTTATTTGCTTCGAATTTTTTCGCAATACGCTTGCTGGTAATGCAAACTCAAAACTGGTCGCAAGTGATTCGCCTGCGGGAATGACTTGTAACGTGCCAAATATTTCTGCATTGCTTATGCCTTCTTCTTTCAGGGCGTTGACCTGCCCCGGATTTTTTTGTTTGTTGATCATCCAATTATCAGGTACAGATTGCGGCGTGGCGTTGATCAAACGGGTGCCGGATGGCGTATATACGCGCAGGTAATTCCAATAACAATCGCTGATGGGATATCCGCTTTCTTCTTTTTTTTTGTCCTTCAACCAGTGTTTGCATATATATACGTTTTGCGCGTTATTTTTATGAATAACCGTGAGTGTCGAAACGGGCGCGGCAAGATTGACAAGGTCAACGTCATAGGCTAGGCTGGTTTCAACAACCGCGTTGGTTTTATTGAAGCCGATGTTGGCGTCAACAACCATGAGGTAATCGCCTGTTTGCCGCGGACTGAGGGCGCCGTCCCATCCGTAACGATCTAACAAGAGATTCATGGGAGCGTTATCCGTCTGAATGAGGATGTGTCGTTCATTCAGCATTTGTACAAACACAGTGGAGACCAATTCCCATGGCATCTCGCCGCTCAGCACTTTATCCAGCAGGGCGCGGGTGATGTCGTTTAGAAATTCTTTGTTGTTCCAATTCGGCGCGGCGCTTTCTTCTGCTGTTGGCGTTTTGGATTCGCGCATATATCCGACGATGTTGCCGGCGTCAATGGGATAGGGCGCGTTGGGCAAGGTTATTGGTCCGGTGGCGCGCAAGAGTTCCACCAATACCTGCTGGTCGAACGCAATCACTCCGTTGATCGGCTGGTCATCCACATACGAATACAGGTGTTTTGCATACGCGGCAGTGGTGGGATAATTGGTATGCCAGTTTGCGTCCCGAAATATGAGGATTGGACTATTCATATATTCGGCGAGCTGCCAGGGAGTGGCGGGGTAGATCATATCAAGGTTATCAAGGTCGCCCGAATTTACAAAAGACATATTTCCAAAATTGCCATCTTCAAGGCGGACAAGACTGGCTGCGCTGATAAAGCCGCCGGTGGGGCGCAGCTCGTCCTCATTTTGCACCAGAAGAAGATAGGTCTTGCCGCCTTCCTCTGTCGCGCCCATCATACGCGGAAATTCAACCGCAACAGCCAGCGCATCCTGCATGACGCGCATCACAGGGTCTACTTTGTTTAAGAGCAGGTCACTTAATACAGGAGACAACATGCCGGCAGGGATGCGACCACGAGTTGCGCTTGCATTGAGAAGCGACTGTTGCGCCTTCTCCATCTGTGGCTGTATTTCTTTCAAGAAGTTTGCCAGTTCCACAGGGTTTACAGAAGATAATTCGTTTTCTTCTACAATCGGCGCAATTGCCTGATAGGACAGGTCTGCCGATTCTAAAAGCGATTCGCCGAGCGCGGCTAAATCTTGAATGGAAGCAAGGTCGTTTCCGTAGATTGGCATCCATTTTAGAAAGGGTCCCATCCATAGGAATATTTCCGCTTCGTTCTTCAGTTTTATAAAGTCGCGCCGCAGGATGGATACCGCAGAGCCTGTATTTTTCAGGCGACCCAATCGCGGCGTATCTTCTGCCGCTAGTTTTTGAATGTACTCGGCGTCCTGACGAACCAGATTTGCAAGGCTGTAAATCCTTACTGCCTTGAAGCCGGCAAAGGCAATCAAAATCGCTAACAGGGCGCCAATGATAAGCAGGGTGCGGCGGCGCGCTTTTTTTGTCTCTTTTTCCGCGCTTTCTTCCATCTGCGGCGCGGACCGTTCTTCCACGGGGATGACCGCAGGCGCAAACCAATTTTCCGCAAGATACGCTTCGCGCGTCGAGAGAATTTCGGCAAGGCGCTTTACGCCTTTTTCATGCCATTCATCCATCTTGCCGTTGAGCGAGGAATGAGCGCCGATTAATTTATAAGTCTCTTTTTCCTTGCTGGAGAGCGTTTTGCTTTGCTTGCCAAAAGCGAAAAGCAAAATACTTTCATTTACATATCTTTGCGAGTCTTGCAAATTCTTCGGGGCAGGCGATCCAAACACGAGCGGCGCAAAATACTGCGCGGCGAGAACGCCAAATGCTCCCCAGTGACTATCCGCGCTGCCTTGCGGCGGTGTGGATGGCATCATGCGCGTAAACTGGGACGCAATCGCGATGACCAGCTGCTGCCCCGCGCTTTTTGTTTGCAGATGCGGATTGTCCTGCGCTGCCTCGCGCACGACAAGGCTTTTTGTCCACGGGTGCGAATCAAGAACCTCTGGATGAAGGCTGTTTTTTAAGATGTAGTTCAGCGTTTCGATCTGGTTGTTCTCAGATTGCATGTGCGGTCTTATCCTTGAACTGAAACCGCGCGGGAATTCAAAATGCTAAATTGACGGATGGTCTCTTCCGTTTCGCCGGGCGTTTTGCCGAAAACTTCAACCCATGCGTGCGCGTGAATTTTATCGGAAGTTTTTTGAACGCCGATTTGTATCGCGGCGGGGATGCCGCGCTCGTTCAGCATCCAGCGTAAGGTCAGCGATTGTTGCAGGCAGGTCATGGCGGGAAGATGAATCCGCGCGGCAAGACCGATCAGGCGTTGAATGTGAAGCGCGGATTCCCATGCGCGGGACGGATCAGCGGCGCGGGTTTTCATCGCGCGCAAAGCGGTCAAGCGCTGGTAGCTCATCCAACGCGAAGCAAGGCGGAAAAAAAGTAACATCCACCACGCCTCGAAGAGGGTGAGCCAATCTGTGTGTGTGAGTTCGCGCGCGAGGCGCGCTTTATGCCGCAACGAGTTCAACAAGTCCGTTCTCCATCAACTGCGCGATGAGTTCGAGCAGGTCTTTTTCCAATTCAGCCGGTTCGACTGTGTATTCCTTCAAAATCGTTTGATGCGCGTTTTGTAGTGATGCGCCTTCGTTCAACAATTGCCATAACCGCGCGCCGACTTCCTCCAACCCGTAATATTTGTTGGTCTGCGTGTTGAGCAGAAAAGCGTCTTTTCCAACAACGGAAAATGAAACGTGCGCGGGGATGTGAAGCGCGGAGTTCAAGGTTGGCATGTAATTTCTTCCAAAAGTTGTTTGACCTGCGGCAGGGTTTCGCGGCGGTGCGGGTAGGTCAATTTATAGGCTTTGACCTGCGGCGCAGATTGGGTCGAGAATTTCAAATGTTTTGTGAGCAGTTCCGCGCTGAACATGCGCGTCCCTGCAACGTGCGCGAGTAAGGCTTGGACGGTTTGCGCTGTGTTCATTTCTTGCAGTTTCGGCTTCACGTCCGCGCTGGATTTTTCCAGCAGGCAGAGCGTGTTCAATTTCAATTGTTCGGGCAGGCTGATGCCGGGCTGTTGACTTGCTTGCAATTTCAACTGCGGAAAATGTGGCAATACCTGTAAACCGTTTTCGTTCCTGACCGGCAAAATATCATCTGCTACGAGCTGCCAGCCTGCGTTTTGCGAAAGATACCCAGCAAGGGTGGATTTGCCTTGACCGGATTCACCGAGAAAGGCGGTGACGTTTTCTTTATATCTTGCCGCGCTTGCGTGCAGACTCCATACATTTCTCAATGCCAGCGCAAAGACGATGACGGGTCCGAGGATGATTGCGCGCTCGAATTGGCGGAGCGCGTCGGGTTGCAAACCCGACCTACCGATAGATTCTCCGCGCGGGGAGACGATGAACTCGCCGCTGCCTTGTACGCTGATGAGAAAGCCGTCCGCGCTGTTGTAGACTTCCACAGTCCGCTGCGCGTTCACCACCCAGCCCTCCGCTTGGGAGATGAGCCGCGCGCCGCGGATTCCATCCGCTGGGGATGATTCCTTCCCTGCGCCATCCGCGACTTTGAAGGGTTCAAGTTCGGCGATGGCGCAAGGAAAATAGAAATCCTGCGCGGCGGGACGGTAGTGGGGCAGGCTAACCTCCTTCTAGCGGTTCGCTTGTGCTGAGGTTTGTGCTTTCGGATGGGAAAGGTGAAACGCCAAGAGTTAAGGTACGTAAATCTCCAAGTTCCATGAGCTGTGGCTTTTCATACGGCTTGATATTTGGCAGGCTAATAATAGCCTCTTTGTCTGCTTTCAAAGCATTTATATTTTGATTCATGAGCGCCTCTAGTCTTGTTTTTTGAGCAAATTGCTCCACGTTTGATATGAAATACACATGAAAGCGATATATGCTTTGATGCGCGAATTTCTTTGGCTATCTTCTTGTACGTCATTCATCCATTCTGCGGATATGTACTTCATCCAATCAGATTTTTTATTTTCGAAAAAAGCGCGGATAAATTCACTCTCACGCTCAATTCCGCGCATAAAAAGGGATATGAAGGTTGTTGGTTTTACGCGAGTTCGTATTGATTCCGGTAGAATTCCTTTCATCGCTGTTCTTAAGATATGTTTGTAATGTCCGCGAAAATACAGTTGATGCGCGGGAATCGCAAGCGCAAATTCTATTAGGCGAATATCACGGTACGGATTTCTTATCTCGATGGCATAGTGGTTCGATAAAAAACATTCATAGGCAGAAGCTGCGGAAGTGGTAAGCTGCAACATTTGACCATTTCTTTCAAACACAGGATTTTGCCTTTTCCTATTGAAACGCAGAAAACGAATTTGATATTGGCGTATCCATTCTGGGGGGCGCGTACTGTGCGGAAGGCGAATTTTGCCTGGCATTAGTAGGTCTAATGCGCGTCGAAGAATTCGGCGAATGTGCTGCGTTTGAAATACTTTTTTCCAGCCTTTGTTGTTGGCTTGGGCTTTCAATTCTTTGATGGCTTCTAATAAATGTCCATCTAATATTAGGTCTGCGATCCAGTCCGTGCCCGCGGCGTATAAGTGGTCTCCGAAAAGACCTGTTAGTAAAACGCGAATTCCTTCACGGTTTGTTCGCTCATAGACTCGCTGCAAAATTAGGCGGTATGGGTTGCCAATTGGGTAATTCAGACTGAATTTCCAATCCTGCCAGTCTTTATATGTCCACACATCGTCACACGGAATATGAATTGAGTGGGTATTCCATTTTGCGGTTACATCGTTTATATATTTGCGTTCATCACATTCTGATAATTCATCGAATACGTATGAGATAGTTGTTACTTGCTGCGGAGCGCTTGCCCGAGCTGTGAGGCAAGCTATGGACGTAGAATCTAGCCCGCCACTCATAAGAATGCCGAAGGGAACTGCACAGCGCATTCTACAACGAACGCTCTCTTCCAGTAGCAAGCGAAATTGTGCTGCATATTCTTCATCCGTTTTATAGCGTATCTTTTTACGCGGGTCAGGCGACCAGTATTGGTAAAGTTGCAAATTTCCGTCGTTTAATATCATGCTGTGCGCCGGAAGTAATTCGTAAATTCCTTGAAATAAAGTTTGTCCATTTTCTGGATACGATAGCGCAAAATAATGCGTTACCGCACACTCATTTATATCTGGCTTTTCTGTGAGAGCGGCTGAAATTGCCCATGGCTCAGACGCGATAAGCAATTGTGCGCTGTTGAAGGCGTAAAATAAGGTGCGCTCTCCGAGTGGGTCGCGCGCGCTAAATATCTTGTCTTGTTGCTTATCATAGATAACAAACGCGAATTCTCCAATAAATTGCTTTACGCAATTATTTTTCCAGTGTTCGTACGACAATAGGGTTAGGTTTGCGTCTGATATGCTGCTTTCATCAGATGCAGAGATATTCAGTTTTCTGCATAATTCACCTCGATTGTCAATTCTTCCATCAAATACAATCTGGCAATTGTTTGTCGAGAGTGGCTGTTTTTCTCCTGTTTCTTCGGGCGTTGTCCAGAAATGCCAGTGCCCTATTGCAATTTTTTCTGATGCAAACGTGTTGCTTCCATCTGGTCCGCGATGCGCAAGATGTTCCATTATTTTATTAAATACTATATTAAGCCCAGGTGTTTCTTTTTCTTTGTAAACAACAGCAAAGGCGCTCAATTTTATTCCTTTGGAAGACCGTTTATAGTTTATGCCCTTGCAGGGATGTTGTCTAACGATTCCAGCCCTGCAAGGGATGGACATTTTATTGCTGAATCACAAGCGCAGGGTCGCCCATGAGAGACCAGCCAAGAATAACATCGAGCAATTTCGGATTTGACTTAGCGAGTTCGTATTTTGCCTCTTGAAGCGCAATGCCAATAGGTTTGCCAGGAGTGGTCAGGCGCGGAGTGAGGAGGATTCCAAGCATTTCCTCTGATTTTGAATCGGTCAAGGTTGAAGCTCCAAGCACTGCCGCAGCTCCATTGTTACCGCTGAAGAGGAAACTTTGTACCATGTATTTGTAGACCGGGTCTACATAGTACGTATTCCAGCAACCCCATTGAACTGTGACAAAGGGTCTGTCTGCGTTAGTCAGGCTTTTTACATCTGAGAACTTGAACAATCCGCTTGTTGTCCATTTTTGCGGTCCAGAGTGACCCGTGTAAGTAATTAAAGATTCGCCGCGATTCATGGCAGTAAAGACTTGGGTACGGGCTGCCGCGACCCCAATGTCGTCCATGTGGATATGCTCAACTGCCCAATCGTCCGGCGCGCCTAAAGCAATGAGGTTGCTCATATCTTTGAACGAGACCACATTGTCCGCGTAATCAGAGACGAATGTTGCTGTTTTGGAATAGTCTTTCGCTTGGTAGGCAAGCGTTTTGTTAACCATCAAGGTTAGCTCGGCTGTGGTGCGGACAGGAAAACGCCCAATAGCTATATCTGGAATACGGTCATTGTTGACATCCGCATAAAGCGGATCTGCCGGCACAAACTTCGCAACGTTGTTGGTTGAAATATATAGAGACGGGATGAAACTGATGTTGTTATAACTAAGGTAGTTGCGATAGTCATAAGTATCGCCGCCGACCAACAATATATATTGCGCGCCTAGACTTTGTTTTGCATAAGCGATATAAGTTTTTATCGCCTGTGGGTCAAATATCCCATGCGTGTATTTTGCATACAGGTCTTGAACATTTACAACGCTAACCGTCAATCCCTGCGCTTGCCGGGCTTGAACAAGTGGCTGCAATCCCTCGATAAAGTCAGGGTGCGAGATGATCAGGTATTGAGCACGTTGGTTGAGATTCACGGCGAGTCGCGTTGGCTCTAGCGCGGGCGCAAGCAATTTGTCAGTTGTGGAAACAATATAAGTAGCTGTTTGCGTTAAGCCAGCAAATGAGGCTGAGAAAGCATTGCCAGATTTTATGATAGAGAGGCGGCTTAACCGCGCCACATTTCCGCGGCTATTTACCCGGTAGACGACAACATTCGCATTCGGCAGGTTGGCAACGGTGAATGATTTGCCAGAGGCGGTAAAGGTTAGCTGCCCGTCTTTTGCCTGGAAAATGCGCGGATAGGAAATGCTGAACTTATCAAGCGCTATGCCGTCATACGGAATACTTGCGTCTTCTACTTTGGCGGCAGTTAATCTAATTGTGTTTTCGCCTTCTTTCAAAATGCCGTCGGGCAATGAGATTTTGAAGGTCTTTTCGACCAACCCATCAAACCTTTCATCTGCGACTGTAACGCCGTTGACGCTTATTAACATGTGATGGTCGGGGGTAACAGCCCAATCGCTAATACCCCAAACCGTTAAGGTAAGAGACTTGGGCAGACCGGCGGCAGGCGATAAGCCTGTTACTTGGAATTTGAATTCCGAGCTCATTTCGTTGGATGAATTACTTTGTAAGGCTGTATCGTACCACGCGTCTACGCCGGGCGCGTACTTGGCATAGGTTTTTTGGTTGTTCACTGTAACTGTATCGGTGAATACAGCCACAGGAGCAACGCGGCGCGGCGGCGCGGCGCTAGCTACGGTAACGCGGGACGCCGCTGTTTTTGTTACCTGCAAAACATATATGTTGGTATCTGTGTAGATAGTGTCCAGCGCTTTTCCATAGAACTCAATGTAACTGCCAGCCCCAAATTTGGCTCCTGACCTCGATGTGGATGGCGTGTACACATACGACTGTATGATATTCCCGCGGTTGCTGATTGCAATCTTGCTAGCTGGCACGCCGGTAAGATTCAAACCCGCCGCTTTGATTTCTTCGTATGTCACACGGTAAACCCCAGTTTTGTTTACCTTGAGGTTAAGGGTATTGTTTAACTGTAAATTGCTCGACGCGCTTGTTGCTGTGCGCGCTGCGGTGTACAAAGCCTCTGCGGGAATCTTCATATTTAGCTTTGCCGCTTCATTGCGCGCAGCTTCTTTTTGGGCGTGTTCCGCGTTAATTGCTTCGTGGTCAATTAATTCTTCTTCCAGCAACTCACCATATTCTTGGCCGAGGTTAAAGGGACCGTGCATACGAGTTTCGCCGAATAGGCTAACATCTTCTATGTAGAAGATATTGCCGCCCACATCGAATTTTTCAGCATAGTTTTGCTGGCTGAGCGAGTCTATAACGCGCGACGGTATGAGCTTGTTGTTGATGCGGATAGGCTCGCCTTCGTCTGGCTGTACATAGAGATTAAAGCCGACATTGGCGCTCTCTGTGGATGTTGACCATTCAAAAGCGACTTGGCTGCCTTGTCGTTGCGCAATGAATCTCGAAACCGTGACAGGTGTTGGAACGCCGCCATTGACAGAGAATCTATAGTCTTCCACTTCGCCATCGGTAGCCGCGCCAGCAAAGGAAATTTCAGCGACAGCAGGCTCTATTTTGAAGATACGGAATCTAGTGTAATAAATACCGTCGCTGGGGACTTTGAAGTTTGGCAGGATAATGTCGCCATCGGTAGTGGATGAAATTTCTTGGTCAACGATTGTTTCGCCTGCGTCGCCAAAGACGCCGTTGCCATTGAGGTCAATCCAGCCGACCAGCCATCCGGAGCCGGTCACAGTGACATTTATCATGGCGCCATTATCGGCAGTCCAACTGTCATTGTAGTTACTTGGGTCGAGAGTATCGCCAACAGGGATGAAGATGCCGTTTTCGTCTGACCCATCGCCTGTTGCCGCAACGCCAGGCGCGCCGTTTACTTCGGTGTCTGGGGCGGTGGCGCCAAGATAAGTGGTATAGCCTCCTGTTGTGGGCATGGCGTGACGAGCTCCATCTGGAGTGCCTGTAAGCGTAGTGGAGTAGTTAGCGGTAACAGAGTCTCCGTTTAATGTAATTGCTCCTTCGGGCAGGTCGCCGTAGTCATAGCTGCCGGAGGCGGTGAACGCGAAGTCCACATTGGTAACTGTTTCGTTGGTGTCCACAAGGACAACTTGATAGGCAGAGAGGTCTGTACCGCTGGCGTTGCTCTCTACTACTCTTTCTTGCGTATCGTCGCCTACTTCTGGCAGGTCGCCCGCTGTGGTTGTTAACTCCAGCCCGGATTGTGGCGCGCCAATGGCGACGATATAGTAAATGCCGTCTGGAATATTTTCGAACGAGTAATCGCCGTTCGAGCCAGTGGTTGTGGACGCGACTTGAACGGTCTCGCCAGATTCTATGGCGCCGTCTCCGTCATCTGTCCATTTGTAGAGATAGACGGTCACGTTATCGTATGCGACTTCGGTTGTGTCTACGCCAGTCGTTACGTTTGACACGCCTGTGCCGGCGCCGCAGATACCATCATCTGTCGGTTCAAGACAGATTGTTCCGCTCAAATCGCCGTTGCCGATGTACTTGTACCCAAAGTCCGCGTCGAGGTAGAGCGGGTCGGTGGCGTCTCCGTCATCATCCGCGTCGAGGGATGAGCCTACGCGGGTAACAGAGCCGGATGAAATGTTGACGCTGGTCGCCCTATCATTCACGCTGTCGGGGTTATAAACGTTGCCAAGGTCGGCAGGCAGGTCAGCGGTATCTACAATCAGGACGTAATTGCCATCGTTTACGTTGCTAAAGAAGAAGTTACCGTTTGCGTCGGTAGTTTGAGTTGAGCCAACTTGCGCGCCAACGGTTTCGCTGTCATACGAACTGTTGCTGTTTGAATCTGTGTACGGCTCGCCAGTATCCCATACGCCGTTTTTGTTTGTGTCGGTGAAAGGCTCGACATCATACATTCCGTTACTGTTCGCGTCAGTGTATGAATAGAGGCGAACATCTACATTGGGGAGTCCTTTTTCGCCGACATCCACTTTGCCGTCGCCGTCGGTGTCAATCCACAGCGTATCGCCAAACGCGCCGACGGGTTTGTAGCCGAAGTCCGCGCCCATGTAGCTGGTTCCGGGGTAGAGTACCATGCCATCTTTCGAGTCGCAGATGGCGGGCGCGCCGCTGGCAGGGCAGACAACGCCATCGGTGTTCGGGTCGCCGGTGAGTTGTTTGCCGCTTAATCCGCCGGTGCTGGTGTCTACGATGACTACGTAGGGGTATCCTGCTCCGGATGTGTCTAACCCATTGAAGATGTATGAGCCAATTTCATTCTTGGGCGTGACTGGGTCATCTGTATCTTCTGTCGTCGTTGTCGCAACGGCATTAGTGGCGTAGGGGTCGAGGTTTTTTGTTTCAGTCGCGTCCCAAATGCCGTCCTTATCTGTGTCGGTGAAGAAGTATTCGCCGGGGTCGTAGCGTCCGTTGCCGCCAAAGCG
>DZBA01000204.1 GCA_022729775.1 Anaerolinea thermophila
AGTCGCTGATTTGCTTCTTCCATTCGTCGTGGTCGTATTCATCCACCATCGGAATTAAATCGGTTAACACGGTGTTCAAATCGCCGACCAGCGGAACATCCACCGCGACGTTTTTATGAACTTCCGAGGGATCAATTTCAATGTGAATTTTCTTCGCGCGCGGCGCGTATGTTTTGAGCGTGCCGGTCACGCGGTCATCGAAGCGCATCCCAAACGCTAAAATCAAATCGGAATTTTGCACCGCCATGTTGGTGTGGACTTCGCCGTGCATCCCCATCATGCCGAGACTCAATTCATGCGAAGCGGGGAACGCGCCCAGCCCAAGCAGCGTGCTTGCCACCGGGGTTTGCGTCTTCACCGCAAATGCAGCTAGCGCTTGTTCCGCTTTGGACATCAACACGCCATGCCCGCACAAAATCACGGGGCGCTGCGCCTTTTCGATTAACTTCACCGCTTCTTCCAGCGATCCCTTCGGCGCGTGATCCACTGGTTGATAGCCAGGAAGTTTCACATTTTCAGGATAAACAAATTCGCAAGATTCAACCTGCGCGTTCTTGCAGATGTCAATCAGCACGGGACCGGGGCGTCCACTGCGGGCGATGTAAAACGCCTCGCGCACCGTCTCCGCGATTTCATCCGCGCGGGTGACAAGATAATTATGTTTGGTGATGGGCAGCGTAATGCCGGTCACATCCACTTCCTGAAACGCATCGCCGCCAATCAAATGCGCCGCGACCTGTCCCGTGATGAACACAACGGGGACAGAATCCATCATGGCGGTTGCAATGCCCGTGACGAGATTCGTCGCGCCGGGTCCCGATGTCGCCATCGAAACGCCGACCTTGCCCGAAGCGCGCGCAAAACCGTCTGCCATGTGCGCGCCGCCCTGTTCATGCCGCACCAACACGTGATGGATGGGGTAACTTAACATCGCATCGTAGATGGGCATATTCGACCCGCCCGGATACCCAAAGACCACTTCCACGCCCTCGCGTACCACACACTCCCACAAAATCTCAGCGCCTGTCTTTTTCATAAAATATCTCCTCTTTTCATTTTTTTATTCTTCATTCTGCATTCAACACCGCGCCCGTATCCGCGCTGGTGACAAAATACGAATAGCGTTTCAACCACTTTGACGTGATTTTCGACTCAAACTTCGGCAGCGCCGCGAGTCTCTTTTGAATTTCTTCCGCGCTCAACTTGACATCCAAAGTCCGCGCGCGCAAATCAATTTGAACAATATCGCCTTCTTGCAACGCCGCGATAGGTCCGCGCGCCGCCGCCTCCGGCGAAACGTGACCAATACACGCGCCGCGAGTCCCGCCGCTGAAACGCCCGTCGGTGATGAGCGCGACTTTATCGCCGAGTCCCTGCCCCATAATTGCGGATGTCGGCGAAAGCATTTCCTGCATCCCCGGTCCGCCTTTGGGACCTTCATAGCGCACAACGACACAATCACCGGCTTTGACCTTGCCCGCAAGAATGCCCGCCATCGCGTCATCCTGTGATTCAAAAATCACCGCGGGACCTTCAAACTTCATCATCGCTTCGCTCACGCCGCCGACTTTAACCACAGAGCCATTGGGCGCGAGGTTGCCGAACAAAATCGCCAGCCCGCCGCGTTTGGAATGCGCGTTTTCATATCTGCGAATCACTTCTTCATCTTTGATTTCCAGACCTTGAATCGATTCCCCCAAGGTCTTGCCTGTGACCGTCATGCGGTCGAGATGCAGCATCCCCGTTCCGCGCTGGATTTCATTCAAAATCGCGGGGATTCCGCCCGCGCGGTGAACATCTTCCATGTGCCATTTGCCAGCAGGTGAAACTTTGCAAATATGCGGAACTTTATCGGCAACCGAATTGATTCGGTCTAACGGGTAATTCACATTCGCTTCGTTGGCTAATGCCAGCGTATGCAGCACCGTGTTCGATGAGCCGCCCATCGCCATATCCAACGCGAAGGCGTCGTCAATCGCTTCAGCGGTGACAATATCGCGCGGCTTGATATCGCGCTCGATGAGGGTCGTAATTTGCGCGGCGGCTTTGCGCGCGAGTTCTTCGCGTTCCGGAGTCTTCGCCAGCGCCGAGCCGTTGAAGGGCAGCGCCATTCCCAGCACTTCCATCAAACAGTTCATCGAGTTGGCGGTGAACATGCCGGAACAAGAACCGCATGATGGACACGCAAATTTTTCCAAAATGGATAATCGCTTTTCGTCAATCTTCCCCGCTGAAAATGCACCCACGCCTTCAAACACGGAAATCAAATCGAGCGTTTCGCCATCGGGTGTTTTCCCCGCTGCCATTGCGCCGCCGCTGACGAAAATCGTCGGGATGTTCACGCGCATTGCGGCGAGTAACATGCCCGGCACGATTTTGTCACAGTTGGGGATGCAGACCATTGCGTCGAAGCGGTGCGCTTCGATCATCGTTTCCACGCAGTCCGCGATTAATTCGCGCGAAGGGAGCGAATACTTCATGCCCGCATGACCCATCGCGATACCATCATCCACGCCGATGGTGTTGAATTCAAACGGCACGCAGCCCGCCGCGCGGACGGCATCCTTGACCATTTTGCCGAACTCCTGCAAATGCACGTGACCCGGCACAACATCCACATAAGAGTTGACGATGGCAACAAATGGCTTGTTGAAGTCTTCATCCTTCAAGCCGGTAGCGCGTAATAATGCGCGATGCGGGGCTTTCTCATAACCTTTTTTGACTGTATCTGAACGCATAATTCTCCTAGTAGTGATTGGAGATTTGAGATTGGTAATTTAGACTAATCTCTAATCTCTAGTATCTAATCTCTATCAGCCAACAAAAAAGCCGCCCGATGTGGTCGGAGCGGCTCTGTGTTTCCAGTTCTCGTGAGTTATTTCACTCTCACCGTTGCCAGTCCAACCACAAAACGATCCTTAATAATGAGGACCGAAATAAGGACGACAATAAGCGAGAGGGAAAATAGTTGATTCATGTTGGTTGTGGATATTTCGCCCGATTATAGGCGGAAACGGAAATCCGTCAAGGTGCAGTTTGCCGATTCGGTTTGCTTGTTTTGTTCCACCAAATATGCGCTCACAAAGGTCGTTATCTCGAAGGACATCGTCCCGATGTGAACCGAGATTCTTCACCCCGCAAAGAACGCTCATTCAGCATGACGCCTGAGCAGTTATGTTTTTTCCGTCCATGTCGTGAGTTTGAAATCCGTATAAAATCCCATGTTATAATGAAATCGCATCTTGGGAATTTCTCCCAGCATGGGGATGACAGGCTTCGACGGGAGAGGCTGGTTCCAGAATGCGAGCCGAGCGCGCGCCGACCTCGATAAATCAGCGCAAACATTAAGTGCCAACCGCACTTCATATGCTGCTATGCCCCTCGCTGCGTAAGTGAGAGCGTAACAGTCAATCTCCTAGATGAGATTGCGTCCACCGCTCACCGCCCTCCATCGGGTGACGGACCGGGCGAGACAAAGATGGAGCGCTGCGTATGATTCTGCTAAATGCGCCTAAGCCCAGCAGATGGCTGTAGAGTTACCTGTCCGCCGAGATCTCTACAGTGAAACTTTTCGGCAGACTACGCTCGTAGATTTCTGAGGGTCGAATCTTTCGGACGCGGGTTCTTTAACAACTAAATATGAGCCCCCCTGCATGGTGACGTGCAGGGAAAAATCCGGCTTACATCAGGGAAAGCTCACCGGCGCAAGCCGCTGCCAATCCTGAGGGGTGAACCCGAAAGGGAAAAGCCCTGCATCGACTTATAGAATCCTAAATTGCTTCAGCAACATGGATCACTAGGGTAAGGAGAAAAAGGTCTCTACTAGATTCTGCTTCTTTTCAGCCAACTCTTCTGTATAACGCCCATTGCGTGGCGTGCAATCGAGGTAATTGTTAAGTAATAAATCAATCCTTCTTATCTTTCGCTTTATAACAAGATAAGGTCGAATGATTTCAAGAAAAGAAAGCGCGCGGCGGTCTGTCAAACGCCAATCATAAGAGACCGAATGCGTGGGTAAGCGAGGTTGTTTGGTAACAATACTTCCTCCGAACCGTTCTTGACACCAATCCAAAACTTCGCGATCATTAGATGCGATGGATACTTGCGGAGAATGTGTTCGTGTCTTTTTGCTGCGCACCAATGATATAGAGCCTTCTCCATCGAATAGTCCCGCAGTATAGGCTAGTTCGTTTTTGTCTATCATAATCTACCTCCTTACAATACGCCGGAGAAGTGATGTTAGTCACTTCAAGATATAGTCAGCGCCGCGGCGAAAGCCCGGAACAAAGTGTCGATTCCCGCCATCTCCACAACACATAGACCAGCACATTATACTGCTGGTCTATGTCGTTTAATTTAAAAAGGAGTAACATGAAAAAATTCTTCTTTATTGGATTTCTCATCCTGACCCTTGCCTGCAACCTGCCAGCCGCGCAAGTTGAATCTACGCCAACGGCAGCCGCGGATTTACTCCCCACCGCAACGTTAACGCCTGCGCCAACTGCAACGCCATCCCCAACCGCGACAATCAGTCCGCCTACGCCTGTGCCTTTATATTTCACCGATGAATTCAATACAGACTTAAGCGCGTGGACGTCATTCCAGACCGGCGGCGCGCAGCCTCCCATCGTTGCGCTTCAAGATGATGCGTTGATTTCCCAGATGCAATCGCCGAACACATGGTATTACGCCATTCATAACGCGCATGAATATACAGGTGCTTCGATAAGCGCAAAAGTTTCGGGCGCGCCATCCGGCTCGCTTGGATTAGTCTGTGGGTACAGCGAAGCAAATGGATGGTATGAGTTTAATATCACCCACGAAGGGATGTTCAGCGTGCTGCAAGGGAAATGGCTCGCGGAGGGAATCGCGGACTACCGCCCGATTCTCAACAGCACAACAGAATACCTGCAAGCAGGAAATATGAATTATGAAATTGGGTTGACGTGTAACAACAACACCCTTTTCTTTCATGTCAACGGAAAGATGTTCCGCAAACTGGATGTATCATATATCGGTCTTACGCCGGGCAAGGTTGGGCTTTCCGCCGCGTCTTTCGATAATGTTCCGATGAATGCGAATTTTGAATGGTTCAAGGTCAGTAAGCCGGAATGGTAAAAGCGATTCAAATCTCCGAGTTCTGGCAGAACTCGGAGATTTTTCTAACAGAATTCTTGCAAACATGATTTAACATAAAGTCAACGAAAACTATTTGCAAGGAGATTTTACATGGGCAAAATTATTGGCATTGACTTAGGCACGACCAACAGCGTCGTCTCTGTGATGGAAGGCGGTTCAGCAACCGTCATCACCACTGCAGAAGGCGGACGTTTATGCCCGTCTGTGGTTGCGTTCAACAAGAACGGTGAGCGCATGGTGGGACAGACCGCAAAACGACAAGCTGTGATTAATTCAGATAATACAATCTATTCCATTAAACGTTTCATTGGGCGTCACTTTGATGAGACCAGCTCGGAACGCAGCATGGTTCCTTTTCAAGTCATACAGGGACCGACAGGCGATGCGCGGGTGAAGATTCCCATCAATGGCAAGGAATACTCGCCCCAGGAAATCAGCGCGATGATTCTGGGCAAGTTAAAAGCAGACGCGGAAGCATATCTCGGCGAAGCAGTCACCCAGGCAGTCATCACTGTCCCCGCGTATTTCAATGACAGCCAGCGTCAGGCGACCAAAGACGCGGGCAAGATTGCGGGCTTGGAAGTGTTGCGTATCATCAACGAACCGACTGCTTCGGCGCTCGCTTACGGACTCGATAAAAAGAAAAATGAAACCATTCTCGTCTTCGACCTCGGCGGCGGTACGTTCGACGTATCCATCCTCGAAGTGGGCGAAGGCGTGATTGAGGTGAAATCCACCAATGGTGATACGCACCTCGGCGGCGATGATTGGGATCAGAAGATCACCAACTGGGCTGCGGATGAATTCAAGAAGGATCAGGGCATTGACCTGCGCGCTGATAAGCAGGCGTTACAACGTTTGCGCGAAGCGGCAGAGAAGGCGAAGATCGAACTTTCGACGATGATGGAGACGGAGATCAACCTGCCTTACATCACCGCCGACGCGAGCGGACCGAAACATTTACAGTTAAAACTCAGCCGCGC
>DZBA01000205.1 GCA_022729775.1 Anaerolinea thermophila
GACCTCGCCTCCACCTTCCCCGCGCAGGCTGCTCGTCAAATGGGCTGGGGACTCGTCCCGATGATGTGCGCCCGCGAGATTCCCGTCCCTGGCAGTTTGCGGAGAGTTATCCGCGTGCTTGTCCATTGGAATACGGAAATGCCGCAAAATAAAATCACGCACGTCTATCTGCGCGAAGCAGTTAAACTGAGACCAGATTTAGTTGCTGCTCAATAAGACGGTTGAAAGTTTGAAGGTTGAAAAGTTGCAAGTTGACCGACCTTCAACCTTCGACCTGCAAACTTGTAACTTTTTTAGGAGAAGAACCTATGATGATCATAATGAAAGCCAACGCCACACCGCAACAAACCGAAGCGGTGATCGCACAAATTAAAACAATGGGACTTGCCGCCCACCTTTCGCAGGGAGTCGAAGCGACGATTATTGGCGCGATTGGCGAGACGCATAACATCCCGACTGAACGCTTCGAAGGTCTGGATGGCGTGGATATTGTCCAGCGTATTACCCAGCCGTACAAACTCGCCTCGCGCCAATTCCATCCCGAAGATTCGATCATCCCAGTGGACGGATTCACTGTCGGCGGAAATGAGATCGCGGTCATCGCGGGACCCTGCTCGGTGGAGAGTCGCTCACAGATCATTGAAACAGCCATCGCTGTCAAAGAGGCGGGCGCGTGCGCTTTGCGTGGGGGAGTGTTCAAGCCGCGTACGTCTCCGTATGCATTCCAAGGTTTAGGCGAAGAAGGACTCGAACTACTTGCCGAAGCGCGTGAGATAACAGGGTTGCCCATAGTCGTGGAAATCATGTCACAAGTCCAATTGGATGTGATGGTCAAATACGTGGACGTGTTTCAGGTGGGCGCGCGCAACATGCAGAATTTCAATTTACTGCGCGCCATTGGCGAAACACGCACAGCAGTTCTGCTCAAGCGCGGACTTTCCGCCACCATCGAAGAATTGCTCATGTCTGCTGAATATATTTTGGCGGGAGGTAATCAAAGAGTGATGTTGTGCGAGCGCGGCATCCGCACCTTTGAAACGTCCACGCGCAATACAACCGATATCAATGCCATTCCCGTTTTGAAACATTTGACTCACCTGCCTGTCATCCTTGACCCGTCTCATTCCACAGGTCACGCGAATTATGTCGCCGCCATCGCCCGCGCCGCCATCGCCGCAGGCGCAGACGGGCTTATCATTGAAGTTCATCCTGACCCAGCCAAGGCGGTTTCAGATGGCAAGCAATCGCTCAAACCCGAAGCCTTCGCCGCGATGGTCAAGCAAGTCGGTCAAATCGCGCAAATCATGGGACGCAGCCTCGCATCTGTTCAAGGCGAATATTCGCCGTTGAAGCAAGGCTGGGCGTGAAGAGCAGTGAACAGTGAACAGTGAACAGTAAACAGTAATCAGTGAACAGTAATCAGTAAACAAGTAGACACGTAAACACGGAAGCAGGCAGGCAACGGAACACACAACTACACGCTTCGCGTGAGCGTAGTCGAAGGAACGCAATACGTTCCATTCATCCTTCATAATTCACACCGCACTTGCGTTCGGTGCAAGTGTAATTCATCCTTTGTATTTAGGAGTTTCACCATGATGATCATCATGCACCCAGGCGCGCCCAGAGAACAGATAGACGCAGTCATTGCCGAAATCGAAAAACAAAAATTATCCTCGCACATCATCGAAGGCGTTGAGCAGACCATTATCGGCGCAGTCGGTGACGGACATTATGTTGCGCAGGAAATTTTCGAAGCCTTGCCAGGTGTGTTATCCGTTCAACGTATTTCACAGCCGTATAAACTTGCCTCGCGCCAGTTCCACGAACAGGATTCCGTTTTTCAACTCGATGGCTTCTCAGTTGGCAGCATAGAAATTCCGATCATTGCGGGTCCATGTTCGGTTGAGTCGCGCGCGCAGATTCTTGAGATCGCGCAGGCGGTGAAAGAAGCGGGCGCGAATGCTTTGCGCGGCGGCATCTTCAAGCCGCGCACATCGCCGTATGCCTTTCAGGGTCTCGGCGAAGAAGGGCTTGAATACCTTGTTGAAGCCCGCGAGAAAACAGGTTTGCCCATCGTCGTCGAAGTGATGGCTGTTTCGCAAATCAAGATGATGGAAAAATATGTGGACGTTTTTCAACTCGGCGCGCGCAACATGCAAAACTTCAACCTCCTGCGCGCCATTGGCGAAACGCGCACACCTGTACTTTTCAAACGCGGCATGTCTGCCACCATCGAAGAAATGTTGATGGCAAGCGAATACATCATCAGCGGCGGCAATACGCGCGTCATGTTGTGCGAGCGCGGCATCCGCACCTTTGAAACTTCCACGCGCAACACCACCGACATCAACGCCATTCCTGTCCTCAAAAAACTCACGCATCTGCCCGTCATCATTGATCCGAGTCATTCCACTGGCGATGCCGCGTATGTCTCTGCGATTGCAAAAGGCGGCGTTGCCGCGGGCGCGGATGGTATCATCGTTGAAGTTCATCACGATCCCGCGCACGCAATCTCTGATGGCAAGCAGTCGCTCACTCCTGAGGCTTTTGCCAAGATGGTGAAGCAGGTTCGGGCGGTGGCTGAAGCGGTGGATAGACGGTTGGTGTAGTAAATACGTAGACAGGTAGACACGGAAACAAGTAAACACGAACAGACCTGTATACCTGTGTACTTGTATACAAATTACCTACCCAACAGATAAACCTATGCCTCCACCTGACTTTAATCTCGCCGAATCAAAAATCGCAATCATCGGATTGGGATTGATGGGCGGCTCGCTGGCTTTGGGATTGAAAGGTAAATGCGCCGCGCTTTTTGGATGTGACCCGCATCTCCCCACGCTTGAGCTTGCTCTGTCACAAAATATAGTGGACTACGCTGATAGCGACCCCGCCAACCTGCTCCCCGAAGTTGACCTTGTGATCCTATCCGCTCCCCTCCCTGCGATTTTAACTCTGCTTGAACAGTTGCCTTCATACACGCCAAACCCCTGCGTCGTCATGGACACGGGTTCAACAAAAAAATTGATCGTTGAATCCATGTCGCGCCTGCCCGAACGCTTCGACCCCATCGGCGGACATCCCATCTGCGGCAAGGAAAAACTTTCCCTCGCCAATGCCGAACGGACTTTATATTATGCCGCGCCATTTTTGTTGACTCCACTTGAGCGCACATCACCGCGCGCGCTATCCGCCGCCCATCAAATTATCGAAGCCCTCGGCGCAAAAGCCAAAGTTTTGGACGCAGTCGAACATGACCGTATTCTCGCCGCCACCAGTCATTTGCCGTTTTTGATCTCCTCCGCCCTCGCCCTCGCCACCCCGCAGGATGTTGCATCATTCATTGGACCAGGCTTCAAATCCACCAGCCGCCTGGCTGGAACATCCTCTTCGATGATGTTAGGCGTCTTGCAATCGAATCAAGAAAATATCCTGAATGCCATCTCCGAACTTCAAAAACAATTAACCGAAATCAAGACCGCATTGACCGAAGAAGATTACGCAACACTCGAATCCATCCTAAACGAATCCCGCTCCACCTACCAAACCCTCACTGGCAACTGAATACTTTCTTTCCTCTTTTATCATATGCAAATCAAACCTATCCTTCATTCACTAAACTCCACCATCCGCGTGCCTGGCTCCAAATCCCTGACCAATCGCGCCTTGCTGATTGCCTCGCTCGCAAATGGAACCACGCATCTAACCAACGCCCTGTTCTCCGACGACTCGCGTTACTTTGCTAAAGCGCTACAAACGCTTGGCTTTGACGTTCAACTTGATGAAGCTAAACACGAAATGGCCGTCACAGGCTTAGGTGGAAAAATCCCTGCAACCAAAGCCGAACTCTTCATCGGCAACGCAGGCACCGCCGCGCGTTTCCTCTCCGCCTTCCTCACACTCGGACACGGCGAGTATATTCTGGACGGCGAGCCGCGCATGAGAGAACGCCCCATTGGCGACCTTGTTGATTCCCTCACTCAACTCGGCGCAAGGATTGAACCCGTTGAACGTTTAACGTTAAACGTTCAACGCCAAATCTGCCCGCCTGTAAAAATTATTGCCAGCGGTTTGCCTGGCGGAAAAACCAAAATTGCAGGCGATATCTCCAGCCAGTTTTTATCTGCCCTATTGATGGTCGCCCCGTATGCTCAAAGTAAAATTGAAATTACTCTTTCAACGGAATTAAATTCCAAACCCTACGTGGATATGACCATCGCCATCATGCGCGACTTCGGCGTGGAAGTGGAACGAAGCGGCTACCAGTTCTTTTCCATTCCTCTTGCGAATTACGAATTGCGCAACCTTCGACCTTCGACCTTCAACCTTCAACCTTCAACCTATCCCATCGAATCCGACGCCTCCGCCGCGTCCTACTTCTTCGCCGCCCCCGCCATCTGCGGCGGGATAGTCAGAGTAGAAAATATTTCACGCAATTCAAAACAAGGCGATATTGCTTTTCTTGACGTGCTGCAACAAATGGGATGTACCGTCGCTGAAACTGACAACTGTTTACTGGTCACTGGTCACTCTGACCTTCGCGGCGTTGACATAGATATGCGCGACATCCCCGACACCGCCCAAACCCTTGCCGCCATTGCGCCTTTTGCATCCTCGCCAACCAGAATTCGCGGCATTGCTTCAGCCCGTGTCAAAGAGACAGACCGCGTTTCTGCAACCTGCGCTGAACTAAAACGTCTCGGTGTGCAAGTCGAAGAGCATGAAGACGGCATGACCATTTATCCATGTCAAACCTTCAAACCTGCCAACATTCAAACCTACAACGATCACCGCATGGCAATGGCATTCTCCCTCATCGGCTTGCGCTTCAATGGCGTCACCATTGAAAATGCCTCCTGCGTTTCCAAAACGTTTCCTAATTTCTTTGATGTTTTAGAAACCCTTCGCTAATTCTTTCATTTCATGCATCAATCTTCGATCTTCATCCTTCATCCTTCATCCTTTCACTTGGGTCTCATCGGTTACCCCCTCGGACATTCCCTTTCTCCAAGAATCCACACTGCGGCTTTGCAGGCTTGTAGATTGCAAGGAGACTATTCCCTATTTCCCATTCATCCCGATGACCAACAGGGACTGAAAGATTTGCTCGCCCGAGTCCGCTCTGGCGAAATCACAGGACTCAACGTCACCATTCCGCACAAGCAAAATGTGATTCCGCTTTTGGATGAACTCACGCCCACCGCCCAAGCCATCGGCGCAGTCAATACAATTTATTTGAGAGACAATAAATTAATTGGACACAACACCGACGCGCAGGGATTTATCACAGATTTAAAGCGCGCAACAAATTCCGCATTCTGTACTCCGCATTCTGCATTGGTTTTGGGAGCAGGCGGTTCTGCAAGGGCAGTAGTATATGCTTTACTCAACGACGGTTGGAATGTTACCATCGCCGCCCGCCGCATCGAACAAGCCCAGCAACTTGCTTTATCTTTTCCAAATTACCAATTACAAATTACGAATTATTCATCCTTCATCTTTTACGCGAAGCATTCATCCTTCATCCTTTTAGTGAATGCCACCCCCATCGGCATGACCCCAAACATAGATCAATCTCCTCTGCCTGAAAACATAACCCTTTCACAACACACAATAATTTATGATTTGGTCTACAATCCACGCGAGACAAAACTTGTAAAAGACGCCCGCGCACAAGGATTATCTGCTGCAACAGGACTCGGCATGTTAATCGAACAAGCCGCGCTCGCCTTTGAAATTTGGACAGGTCATAACCCGCCGCGTGAGATCATGCTATCTTCAATTTCATAACGGAACACGCAACACGAAATACGTAGACAGGTAAACACGTATACAAGGAAACACGGAGAAATCATGCTACGTTTTTTAACAGCAGGCGAATCGCACGGGCCATCTTTAACCGCCATTCTTGATGGTATGCCCGCAGGACTTTCCCTCACATCCGACATCATCAACAAAGAACTCGTCCGCCGTCAGCAGGGATACGGTTCAGGCGGACGCATGAAAATCGAAAAGGATACCGTGCAAATCCTCGGCGGAGTTATGGCAGGCGAAACCACAGGCGCGCCGATTGCGTTACTTGTGCAAAACGATGACCATGTCAAATGGAAAGGC
>DZBA01000206.1:0-4933 GCA_022729775.1 Anaerolinea thermophila
GCGTATTCTTATACTTTTTTCAGAATCAACCGGGGTGCCCCGTGAACGATTACAAAAACTATATTCACTCGTTCCATGAAGTTTCATGCGCTCGTTGCAAAGCGCGTCGAGTGTGGCAACCACAATCGCGCGTAAACGAAGTTCTTAACGCAGGTTTACCATTACATCCGAAACGCCGCCGAACACCGCGTGCACTTGACGCGGCGAAGGCAGTGGCTCAAAATGGCTCATCCGCTGGCGAAGTTTCGCAAGGCACGCCGCGCAAGTAACGCAATCCGTTCGGCGTTTCGGAGGAAACATGAATATCTTGCAAAAGTTAGTTAATGCACAATTGCAGTTGCAATCTACCCAAAGAAATTGGGATGAAGAATGTTTGTTTAAGTGTAATGATTTGTTGGGGGAGGTTATCCGCGAATTGGAAAACGCCGAACAAGGCTTGCACCCGACTTATGGGATTCAGCCCGCTCCCGAAGTTTGGACTACACCCAAAGATTTACCTGCCCCCAAAGTGAATCTAGTCCCGCCCATAAGCGGGTAAAGCAACCGTTAGGCGCAGGCATGAGAATACTCAATCTATATGCTGGTATCGGTGGCAATCGCCGTCTCTGGTCAAACTTCGAGATAGCCCCGTTTCAAAGTGAAGCGTCAAATATCCGAAGCAAAAACAAAATCAGTGATTTTGAATATGACCTGTCAAAGTACAAGTTATCTGATAAGCGGCAAGTCCTCCGCAATTGTGTTTCGTCTCTGTTAGGTCAACATGTCTTGCACAATGCGCCAAACAAAGCGTGCAGCCGACTGTTGCTACAGTCGCCACGCCCGAAGATGTCCAGTGATAAAATTGTAATATGTCAAAAAATCCAAAAATAACAAAGGAAGAGGCAGAGGTGATTATCTATAAGCGCCTTCTTTCTGTTTTGAATTTAGAGCAAATCCTAATGATGGCGGTATTGATTGAACGTGTGCAAGTGCGTGCTATTGAGCAGGATTGCGAGCAGAGCCTGACGATTTTTTTTAATAGGCATGGACATCCGCGCCGGTTACAGGGTACTGATACTGTTATTCTGGATGAGTGCGGAGTGAGGCGAGTCGGGGCAGCTGTCAAAACCGATGGGTAGGTCGGCGCGCGCGTTCTGAAATTTATTGAAGTGATATAATCTTAATACGTCTGACAGGCTTGCAAACGGGACGCGCTTTTGCGCGTCCCGTTTTATTTTAAGTTTTGATAAGGAAATCAATATGGATACGTTTGTCGAGTTGGGTATTGCCTTTTTGCAAATGCTGGTCGGTTTGCTGGCGATTGGTGCGGCGAGTGAGCGCGGGACGCAGATCATTAAAGAGTTTTTGCGTGTACTTGGCGCGGCTGTCCCTGTTTTGAATTTTGCTGACCGCCGTTCGTTTTTCCTTGCGGCGTTGGTGGCTGGCGCGTTTGTGATCATGTTCGGTTTGGATTTGACGCAATGGCTTCCGATTCTGGACGGGTACGACCCGGCACTGGTTGATATAGTCAATACGCTGCTGGTGCTGTTTGTCAGCAACTTATCGCATGACAAATGGTTTAAGTCCGAGCCTGTAGCGGGGTAAGCGTGGACGAGTTGTGGATCGCGTTGATCGCCGCGCTTCCCGGATTTGTGATGGGCGCGTTGTCGATGTGGTCTGCCAGAAACAAAATGTCTGCCGAAACAGGCAAGGCGCTGGCAGAGACGGAATCCATCCACGCGCAGGTTGCTGATCGGTGGGCTGAGCATGTGTCCGAACTGCAAAATGAAGTCAAAGGGCTGCGACTTGACATCTCCCAAGTGCGGCGGGAGAATGAATCATACCGCAAAGAATTGCTCGAGCGCGATATGGCAATCATTGACCTCAAAGATTGGGCGTATCGGCTGGTCAAGCAGTTGAGCGTTCACGCCCCGGAAGTCGAGCCTGAACAATACCGACACGTCCAGGTTGGCGAAGAGACGCTGCGCCGATTGCGTAAGCGTGTGACCGTGGAACTCCCGCCGCAAGGCTTTGAGGGTCCGCAACCGTAGGTGATGATGGCGCGCAAGGCTCCGCGTATGTGCGCGGTAAGTAAATGTCCGAACACGGCAACGCATGGCGGCAGGTGTGAGCGTCATGCGTTGCCGCGCGTTGATACGCGTGACAGCGCGTCCGCGCGTGGGTATGGCTGGGCGTGGAAGCGCAACGTCCGCGACCCGTATCTGTCAGCGCATCCGTACTGCGTCAATCCCTACGGCGTGCATGATCAGCGGGTGCGGGCGGTTGTGGTGGATCACATCACACCACGCAGGCATGGAGGAAGCGACGCCCCATCTAACCTACAATCTTTATGCGTAAAATGTCACGCGATTAAGACTGTCCGCGACGGAAGCGGGGGTGGGGGGGGTAAAAAGTCTAAAACCTTTCAGAAAATAACCGGAGTAGTAGGCTCCCGAGTGCGTCTGCGAAATCGCGGAGGGGGGGGGTAACAGCATGGGACGCAAGCCAAAGCCGACAGCGACCAAGCGGTTAGCCGGTAACCCTGGACAGCGGAAACTCAACCCGGCGGAGCCGACCCCGCAGGCGATTTTACCGCCAGCCCCAGCGGACCTGACCGATGTCGGGCGCGCTAAGTGGAACGAGACCGCCCTCAAACTCTATAACCAATCCATCGTCACGGAGCTTGACTTGGATATGCTGTATATGTATTGCGTGGAGTGGGAGACCTTCATCGAAGCGCGCAATCTGATAAAAGCAAATGGCGGGATGGTGCTAAAGACATCCAACGGCAACCCGATTCAGAACCCGTATGTGAGCATTGCTAACCAGTGCAAGGACAAGATGATTAAAATTATGACGGAGTTCGGGATGAGTCCGGCGTCACGCTCGCGGGTGAGTACGGTCCAGAAGGCAAAGCCGAAATCGCTGGCGGAGAAGTTTTTCAACGCGCCGATTGCAATTGACAAGGGCGGCAAATAATGGCGGGTAGAGTCCACCGCGCGGACACGTACATCGAGGGCGTAATTAGCGGAAAGATACCCTCTTGTCATTGGGTGCAGGCAGCTTGTAAGCGTCACATCGCGGACTTGAAGCGGGTTGGCAAGCGTAACTTTCCGTATAAGTTCGATAAAAATGCGGCGCAATATGCCGAGGACTTCTTTGCCGAAGTGATTCGTCACCCAAAGAACAGCGTCAACGTGAGCGCCGGTGATCCGTTTGTGTTGGAGGCGTGGGAACTGGCGACCATCATCCACCCGCTTTTTGGGTGGAAGCGCAAGGACGGGACCCGCCGATTTAGGCGCGCGTATATCGAAATCCCAAAGAAGAACGGCAAGAGCAGCCTCGCGGCGGGCATTGCTGATTTGCTTTTATGCGCAGACGGTGAATATTCCGCCGAGGTGTACTCGGTGGCTGGCAGCAGGGAGCAGGCGGCGTTGGTGTTTGACATTGCCAAGAGCATGATTGAGATGAGTCCCGACTTGTGCGAGCGGACAGAGGTATTTAAGCGGGCGGTGACTTACCCGGACGCTTACTCAAACTATAAGGTGATGAGCAGTGACGCGCCTATGTCGCATGGTATCAATGCGCATGGTATTCTGTTTGACGAACTTCTCGTACAACCAAACCGCGAGTTATTCGACTCGCTTTGGGGGGCGGGGAAGGCGCGTAAGCAGCCGTTATTCCTGATGCTGACCACCGCAGGGTTTGACCGTGAATCCGTCTGCTATGAGATGAATCAATACACGCGGGATATTCTTGACAGCGTTGTGGAAGATGACACGTTTTGGGGCGTGATTTATTCGATTGATGACGGAGACGACTGGTTATCGCCGCTTGTGTGGCGCAAGGCAAACCCCAATCTCGGCGTGACGATCTCATTGGATACCATCGCAGAGGAGGCGAAGCAGGCGGCGGCGATACCCGGCTATCAGAACACTTTCAAGCGGCTGGCGTTGAATGTGTGGACTGAGCAGGAGTCGCGGTTGATTACCCCAGAGATGTGGAATAAGTGCGCGGTGAAGGCGGCGGAGAGTCTCGACGGGCTGGTCTGTTATGGCGGGCTGGACCTTGCCAGCAATAACGACCTTGCCGCGTTTGTGTTGGACTTTGTGACCAATGACGGGAAGAATCACCGCTGGTTGCCGTTCTTTTGGATGCCAGAGGAGAACATGGCAGAGAAGGCGCGCGCGCATGGCGTGAATTATCAGGCATGGGTGCGGGATGGATACATCCGCTCGACGCCGGGGAATGTCATTGATTTGAAACATATCAAGGCAGACATTATCGAACTGGCGCAGGCGTATAACATTAAGCAGATCGCGTTTGACCGTTGGGGAGCGCGGGAAATATCCCAAGACCTGATGGACGCGGGAATCAATATGATTGAGTTCGGGCAGGGATTTAAGAGCATGGCTGCGCCGACGAAGGAATTTTTGAGGCTGGTGGCTAACGGTGACTTGCGGCATGACGGTCATCCCGTTTTGAGGTGGATGGCGAATAACGTAGTGGCGAAGCAGGATGAAGCGGGCAATCTCAAGCCCGATAAAAAGAAAAGCAAGAATAAAATCGACGGCGTGGTGGCTGGTATCATGGCGCTTGACCTGGCATTGAGGCAGGAAGTTAAGGTGAGCGTGTACGAGTCGCGCGGCGTGCGGATGATTTGAGATTTACGATTACCGATTGTTGTATAATTAATAAAAAAGGAGTTTCTCATGACTAGCGGAATTATAAAGATCACAAACACAAAAAACGGGCATTTCTATATCGGGTATTCTTATCGTTATCAAGACCCCGCGTTCCGTGAAAAGAGTGCGGCGGCGGTGAAGAAGTATCATGATCGCGTCCGCGCGGAGAAGGAAGAAAGTGAGGCGGAATGATTTTGATTTATGACAATTGGCAGACATACTACATTGACGCGGCTTTGATTTATGAGCCGTTCCCGGTGGTTTCGATA
>DZBA01000206.1:5033-6101 GCA_022729775.1 Anaerolinea thermophila
AACAGGCGGATGAATGAAGCGGTCACGGTTGCGGGCGACTGAGCGCGGGACGCTGCGGGCGATGGGGGAGGCGGCTTTGTTATTGCGGGAGGATTATCCCTGGCGGTTACGGAATGCGCTGCTGGCGTTGGCGTTGTCAAATCCGCGGTGGATGGTGATCGTGGAGGAGATGCTGCCGCGCCGATTGTCACAGGTCACGCGGGCAGATGTGCAGGCGGTGGAGTCGCTGGCGCGGTGGTGTGTGCTGCTCGGCTATTCGTTTTTTTGTCGTGAGAAGATCTGCGGGATGGTCTTCCGCGATGATTGGGCGTTTACGGACGCTGGCGTACTTTCCCCAGGGTAAAGTTGTGCTATAAACTGTCAAGCGATGCTTGATAGTTCAAAAGGATTCAGGATGAAGACAAGCGGAAAGCATAATCAGCAGATCGGCAGCGCGGGTCAGAATGTGGCGGCGGGGGCGTTGCGCGCGCTGGGCGTGGAGATGGTGGAGCAGATCGGGACGCCGGTTAGACTTGTCCCGGTGGGGCAGGGTAGCGGAGTCTATCGCGTGATTTGGGGTGACAAAGTAAGCGGCGACCATCGCGGGATTTTGCGCGGTGGAACTTCTGTGCTGGCAGAGACGAAGACCATCATTGACCGCAACTTGCGGTACAGTGACATGCGCGAGCATCAGCCGGAGCGACTGACCGAACACGCGCAGCGCGGCGGAGTCTCGCTGCTGGTGTGGGTGCATCGCAGCGGCGTGTATGTGATGCAGTTCCCCATTGCGGGCTTTGAGCGCGGAAAGTCAATTGAAATCAAGCAGGCGGTGATCGCGTCTATTCATACGGAGATGGAAGTGGAGCGGATTATTGTGGAGAGGATGAAGTATGAAAAAGAGTAAAACGAATCAGCGGGAAGATTCAGCGAGTCAAATTCGGTTGGAGTATGTGCCGCCAGTTTAGGCTTCACGCCTGGGCTGGCGGCTTTTGCGTCTGTGGATTAAATAAAAACACCCGCCAGTTCAGGATGAGGGGTGCAACCTGAAAGGCGGGCAACACGGAGTATAACACGCACCTTAAAAAATGC
>DZBA01000207.1 GCA_022729775.1 Anaerolinea thermophila
ACCGCATTGGGCGAACCTTCGGTGGAAGATGTGACAAGCAGAGCGTCGCAGGCATTCATATAGAGGGGCATTTCTCGGGGCGGGACGCCGTGCGCGACGATTATTTGCGCGTTGAATTCATTAGGCAAAAGCGAAACAGTTTTTTCAGCCAGCCAAAAGCGTTTTTCTGTCCGCGCCGGGTCGCCGACAAATAAGACCAGTTTTTTTCCCTGTGGCAGATTCAAGGCGCGGCGGGCTTCTGCCTGTGGCATGGGATGAAAGGCATCGAGATTAATTCCAGCAGGAATGACTTGATAGGTGACGCCGCGCGGGAGTTGCGCGGCGAGATGTTCCGCGACAAGGATAATAGCATCGGCTCGGCGGGCAACCCATCTGCTTGCGGCTTTTAGCGCGTAGCCAGTCAATGTAACTTGCCCCGATGAGGTGCGTATTCCCTGCAAATCGCTGCCGTGAAAGGTCACCACCACCGGGCGAATTTTTTGCGCCAGCGCGACAATGCCCGCCTGTCCGTGGTGCGCGTGGATTAAATCATACTGTGCGAGGTTAAGTTTCTTCAACTCGCGCATGGCTTGCCAATAATTCAGCGGATTTTTTTCCCCGCGAAAGGGAAAGACATCTACCTCAAGACCTGCTTCGCGTAGTCGCTCCACTTGTTGGCGGACGTGGATGCCGGAAATATCGCCCGGATATCGTTCCCATTCTGTGGTGATGATGAGGATTTTCATAATCGGCGGTAGCGCGGCGTTTTGCGGATGGGCTGTGTGTCTTCCTTATTGGGTTCTTCTTCAGTCAAAAAACTTGCTGCCGCCAACCCAAAAGCAAAGGATGGCGCGACCATGCGCGTTGCCGCGTGAGTCATATATAACAACGCCCATGTCGTAAAACTGACGGAAACGGACTTCGAAAAGGCTGAACGTTTTGAGGTAATTCTGGAAAGGGTTATACCGGTAAGCAGTAGCAAAACCGCCACTCCCAAACTTCCATGTTCGGCAAGTAAGCGGCTGTATTCGGTGTGGGTGGGTTTGCGATAGCCAAAATAAGGAACATGGTAATACACTGATTGCCCAACACCCACGCCAAGAATGGGGTTTTCTTGAAAGACTTTGTAGTCTATTTCTACCAATACATCGCGCCCGGTCGAGTCTAAATCGCTAAAGCGTGAAGCGATTGCGCCGCCGGTTAAGTTGTTGAGAAATGGAAAGACAACAAAATACCCTAGCACGCCGAATACCAAAATAATGCTAAACGCATTTGATCCCTGCCAGCGGCTGCGAAAGAGAAAGGGAATACTCATTGCCACTGCGCCCAGCGTATTCCATAAGCCAGCCCGCGAAAAAGTTAGCACAGATGTGGAAAGTAAAATGACAGATATTGCGATCATCAAGTTTCGAATAGTTTTGTTTTTTTGCGTCGTGAAAATATAGAAGAAGGCAGCGGTTGCCCCTAGACTCAAGGCGGATGTCACCTGGTTTGCGCCAATTCCTCCTGTAATTTCTTCGTTTGCGCCGCTTGAAAAAGAAACATCTTGTGTTCCGCCGATGAAGATAATCAAGAACGCCATGCTGATGGTTGGCGCAATGACTGCCAGAAACAGCCGCTGCAAATCTGCTTTTTTGAATTCAATGGTACTGAACGCCATCGAAGCGACTGCTAGTGTGACGGGACCTCCCAATTGATAGGAAATGGCTTGCCTATCTATCTTTGGGGCGACAAAAATTCCGGGGATAAGCAATGCGATCAATAACAGCGGACATAAAGCAACTTGCTTTTTACCGCGATATTTCATCAACATTAAAACGCATAAAAGCAAGATGCTGTATTTTCCATATTCAGAAATTAGAAGCGGCGCCTTCGCGCCGCGCCATAATATTTCCGCTCCAGTCAGATAGGCAATTATCCATGTGACTCGCGTTGGCTGTGTATCTTGTGCTAGATAATAAAAGCCAGCCAAAAGTATGCCCACCCCATAGGCTGTTGCAATGATTGGCGCCCTTTGAAATATAATCATCAACGGCGCGTGAAGAAGAAAAAAGAGGATGATTTGACCGGCTGCGGGGCTTTCTTTTTCAGAAATGGATGGTTCTTCATTTCTACGACTGTACCGGATTGGTCTATCGTTTCTTTGTGGACTCTGTGTTTCATTTAATCTTGTTCGGTTTTGATATTTCATCATGAATTCCTAATCGGGCGCGTCGTTGTCGCTGTCTGCCAGCGTCCAATAGTTTTCCTGTCCTAATGCTGTCATTACCTGGGGCAGGAGGCTTGTCCAACAGAAATTTATTGGGGCAGAAAGAAAAAAGCCCAACCGCCGCGCAATAGATTGTAGCTGTGGGCGTGATGCCAGTATGGTGACTTGCCCGGAACCATACGAAATTGCGTCTTGTATCGCTAAACGCAACAGGTCTTCCAGCGCGGCGCTGTCGTTGAAATCTCCAAAGATGTCTAAAATGCGCGTGTAACGTACTCCATCTTGCTGTTTAATATGGCGTGAAATCAGGTAATGGCTTGGCGTGGATGTTTTACCGGCAATGTAATAATTGTATTCTGTTGGATGCGGCGCTGCCCCATAACGCCATTGAAAATAGTTTTCATCGCGCCATGTGGTATTGATTCCTTGCGCTTTGGTTTGCGTGAATACATCAGATAAAATAGAGGCGTTCATTTTCTTGATTCTTTTTACGTCGTTTGTTTTTGTTTTCGATAATTTCGCGCGCCAGATTGCCGCCAGCGGAGAAAGACCCAACGCGCCTAATCGTAAAATATAGCCGCGCTTTCCTTGCGTGCCGCGCACTGATTTGGATTGCAGGGGATTTAATGGCAGCATCAATATCTGCATGTCATCCCTGACGCCCCATAGGTGTTTTTTGTGGATTTTTGCCGCCAGTGAATTTGGAAACCCCAGCAGCAGGCTGGACATTTCGCGGGTTTTTTGGTCGAAGATGGTTTGCAAGCCAAGTCCGCGAAATTTGGGCGCAATCACAAGGTCTACCCACCACAATGCAGTGTGAACATATCCAGCAATCCATACTTTGGCAGGAATGACCGCGCAGTAACCAGCGATTTGCCCCATGACTTGGATAACCAGCCTGTTTTTATCGGAGTGATGCAGCCACTTGCCGTATTCAATTTGATGTTGACTCTTAAGCGGAGAATACATTCGGCGCAGGAAACTGTTGAGCAAATCCGCGTCCACTTGTTCTGCGGTCAGTAAGATGGGTTCTGTCATTTGGTTTGAGAGAGATAATAATTTTCGAACAATGGAACAATTGCGTGAATGCTGAATCTTTGTTCAGCCTGCTGCCTGCCTGCCGCGCCCATCTTCCGCGCCGCCTCTGGGTTTTCGAGCAGAAACCGCAGCGCGTCTTGCAGTCCGTTCAAGTCGTTCGGCGCGATTATGATTCCGCTGACTCCATTCTCGACGATTTGAGGAATTCCCCCCACGCGCGTGGCGATTGCGGGCAGCCCCGATACCATTGCTTCCAGCAGGGCATTGGGTGTGCCTTCGCTGTTTGAGGTTAAGCAGAAAATTTCAAAACGGGATAACAGCGCGGGAACATCGGCTTGGAAGCCAGCCAGCCAAATTTTGTTTTCGATTTTCAAATCCGCGATTTGTTTTTTGATTTGCTCGGGCAGGTCAGGCGCCGCCTGCAAGACGGATTGCCCTGCAATGACTCCGTATACATTTTCAAATTCTGAAACGATGCCTGCCAAGCCATAAATAAATAAAGGATAGTTTTTTTCATATCGCAAGTTGCCTACCATGCCGATTAATCGCGCGTTTGGCGGGATATGCGCAGGCAGGGTAAAAGATTTCTTTTCCGGGGTTTCTACGCAGTTAAATAATATATAAATTTTTTTTTCTGGCACCCCTGCCTTGCGCAATTCTTCCGCGATCGTGTCTGCGTTGACAAGGTGTCCGTGTACGCCATGCAAAATCAGCCAACGCAGGAAGGCGGGCGAGTCTGCGTAGCCGGGCGAATGTAAGGCGCCGCGCACTGAACCGAGCAAGACCTTTACGCCTGCCAGCCTGCCCGCAACTCCGACGTAAGCATTGATGTACGCCGTCCATGAGTGGAGAATGTGGGGTTTTATTTTTTTTATCGTTTTTGCAAGCCAGAAGACTCTCTTGATAATATTTGCATTTGTAGGCGGCATTTCGTACACGGGAACCCCCGCCGCTTTCAAGTCGTTATCCAGTGTGTAATTTTCGCTGGGATTGAAGACAATGACGTGCGGCTCGAACTTGGTTTTATCCATGTGCTTGAGCAACAGATACAACTGCCGTTCACTGCCGCCCAATCCGAGCTGCCCAATGAGATAAACGATTTTTATCTTCATCCCAAAATCTTTTCACGCAGAGGGCGGCGATGCAATCCGCTTAATTTAAGATTCAAATAATCAGGATGCGAATCATAGATTCCCACACGCGGAATTTCGTAGGCGGGTAGCCCTGTGTGGAGCGTATCCACTGCGAAGGCGGTGCGGAAACCCACAGATTGAGCGGCTTGCGCCACAGTATGGTTGTAATTTCCGTATGGGTAAGCAAAATAATCAACAGGCTTTTTGCAGAGTTTTTCCAAATACTCTTTTGATTCTTCCATTTCGCGCTGAACTTCATCGGGGGCGCATTGTGTTAGAAATGGATGCGTAACCGTGTGCGCGCCAATCACCGCGTTGGGGCTGGCTGCCAACTCCGCCAGGTGGGATGCGCTCAGCCCGTCGAAACAGTCGCGCGCAAAATCTTCGGGGACGTGGGATTCATCTCCCCAGCCGCGCTTCGCTTCGAGGCGCGTAAATCCCAGCCAGTCGCGCGGATTTATCACATGTTGCGTGGATACAAAAAATAATCCCTGCGCGTTAAATTCTTTCAAGATGGGCAGCGCGTTGGTCAGGTTGTTGGCGTGACCGTCATCAAATGTGACCAAAATACCAGGCTTTGACGTGCGCAAAAATTCATCCACGCTTAGGAAGTTGAAGCGCAGCGCAAGCCATGAAAGGACACGGCGAAATTCATCCGCGCTGTGATGCGGCTGTAAATCTTTGGGGATGTTTGCGTAACGCTTGCTGGAGATGCCGTGAAGGTTAAGCGCGAAGCGTCCACTGCGCGTGAGTGTGAGACGGGCAAGTTCGGCGATGCCAGATTTTGCTAGTAAATTTTTTATAAGGTTCATGATGGAGTCCAGAAGTTCTACTTCTGGATTTTTGCAAGTAGGGCGGGGTGTCCGCATAGTAGAACTTGCGGAGTCCGTTATGTCTTCAATTCCCCCCACGCGGCGCGGAGTCTTGTTCCGATGGCTTCCGCCCACGCTTCGAGGGTATAGCCTTGCGCAGCTTGGCGGGCAAACTCTCTGCGCTGATTCATTTCTTCTACATTCGATGTGATTTCAAGTACTGCATCGGTGACTGCTTTTGGGGTTGTTTCATCCAGCAAGATTCCGCAGCCATTTTGGAGCAGTTGCGGAATGACCGAAACGCGGGTGGCTATAACTGGCAATCCGCAGGCAAGCGCTTCTAATACAGATTTGGGGAAGCCTTCTTTGGTGCGGGTGGGAAAGACAAACAAATGTGAGCGTGAGAGCGTTTGTAAAACCCCTTCGTGGTTGACATTGCCGTGAAAGGTAATGTGATTGGAAAGTTGCAGGGTGGAGGTTTCATGTTCAAGTATTGGGCGAAATTCTCCATCGCCGAGGATGTCGAGGTGCAAATTCGGAATCGCTTTTAACAGGGCTGGCAGGGCGCGTATCAATGACTGGATGTTTTTGCCTTCGGATAAGCGCGCCACGGTGACGAGCCGCAATACTTGACCGCGCTGCCATGCTTGCGCGCGTGGCGTTTCTTCCAACTCGCGCTGAGTCAGCGTGGTGGAGAAAATCCATTGGATGTGCGGATTTTTGCGCGAGGGCGGAGTCTCCGCGCCGCCTGTGGCGAAGACGATGACGCGCTTCTCGTCCGCAATTTTTTCCAGCAGCCAAAGCAGAATCCTGTCGCTGATTGTGACTGGTTCGCCCCACGTCCCGCAGTGGCGGACGAATATCCGCTTGCGTTGAATCAGCGCGAGGAGCAAGCCAATCCCGCCGACATCGCCGGGGACGGGAGTGTG
>DZBA01000208.1 GCA_022729775.1 Anaerolinea thermophila
TGCGAGTGGCATATACTTTCGACTCGCCTGTCTCAGGATTATATAAACTAATGGATTGCTGTGGAGCATTGTCATTGCTCTCAACATAACTATTACGCAGATCTTCCGTTATTAAAATTTGTTGGTTATCAGGTAACCATCCTGCAATGTTGTAAGAATTACCCTGTGGCGCAGTCAATATCACCTTTGGCTCGGAAAAAATGTACTCCTCCGGCGTTGATTCTTGTGTTGTTATCTCTGCCAGCGGGAAGGTACAAGCGGGCGGCTGCTTGGGCGCAAGCGCGTTGCTACTATCATCCGGCGCGTTTTCAACAGTGGGTTGGGCGGGTATATTCACCGCCGTTGGCAGGGCAGCTGTCGGCGCGATGGGAGCGGGTGTTTGCTCCGCCGCTGTCCGCATCACAAAGAACAACGGGATAATCAATATCAACCCAATCACCAACAGGGCTTCCAGCGTGCCGTTGGTATTCAATTTCTTTTTCATGGAATTACCTCCTCTGGGGGCATTCCCCCTGTAATATAAATTTCATCTTTTTTATACTACCCCCCCCCTCAATTTGTCAATAAGGCATTTGCTTCCCTCTGTATGAATCAAAACCTCCGGGGATACGCCCGGAGGTGAAAGTCTTTTCTATTCTTTTATCTTTCCATTACGCAGGTTCGACAACTTTTGTAGTCACATCGAACGCAGGCGGGTTTTCGAGCGTTTTCTTCACCGCGCATAATTCAGCCGAGCGGATTAATGACGGGCGGTATTTTTCCGGGAAGGAGGGTGGAACTTGGATTTCCAAATCCACTTTTTCAATGCCGCCGCTGAACGGGTTGCTGTACACGCGCTGCACAATGCGAATGCCGTCGGTGGGCAATCCGCGCTGCTGACAAAATCCGAGGACGTAAATCCCCGCGCAAGTCCCAATCGAAGAAAGGAAGACGGCAAAAGGCGTGGGCGCGGTGGATGAAGGGGGCTGGTCAGTCTTGACGGTAAAGGGTCCAAAATGCGCGTCTACCTTTAAGCCACCGGGAAAATCAATAATCATCTCCATGAGAGAAACCTCCAAAAATAGTAAATAAATTTGCCAACTTGATTGCGTCAAAGAGTGGCTATATACGTAGATGAATATATAGGCAAAAAGTTGCAAGTCAAATGGAATATAATGTAAGCTCATATACAAAAGGAGATTCAAATGCCAGAAAAGAAAACAACCACAGATATTATCTCGTCCACCCAGCAAGGCGGATTGGTGCGCGACATGACGAACAAAATCAAGCTTATCTTTCGATTACTAGGCGACAATCGCGTAAATGCTTTCGTCAAACTTATTCCAATTGGAACATTTGCATATTTATTGTGGCCCTGGGATATAGCCCCAAATATTGTGCTGCCCATCATTGGAATGGTGGATGATGCCGCGCTGCTCTGGATTGGCACGTATGCCTTCACGGAACTTTGTCCGCCAGCCGTAGTAGAAGAACACATGAAAGCGCTTGCAGGCAAAACATCCGTTTCCGCGCAGGATGAAATTGTGGATGCGGAATCCACAGACGTCACCGAAGTCAACGACGTGAAAGATGAATCACAACAATCATGAAACGCTTTTTAGTTCTTCTCCTGTTTCCGATTTTGGTCGCCTGCGGAGCGAAGCAAACCACCGCGCCGACGATTACCCCGCTCCCGCCGACTTCTGCCCTCGAACCTGCCAGCCCGCCCCAAGCGGAATCTACGCCCGCGCCGGCTCTCGTTGCCAGCGCAAGCGTTTTCCCAAACCCTGCGGAGTATGAATGGAAGCCGCTCATCAGCGGAGTTTCCCGCCCCATTGATATTCAAGCCGCGCGCGGAAATTTATTCATCCTCGAAAAAGTTGGGACAATTCGCGTCTATGAAAATGGTCAACTGCTCGATGCGCCCTTTCTCGACATCACAGACCGCGTAAACGATGGCGGCAATGAAATGGGGCTGCTCGGTTTGGCATTCCACCCCGATTATGAATCCAACGGATTCCTTTATGTCAACTACACCGGCGCGGGCGGACATACGCGCATCTCGCGCTTTCACGCGGATGGAAATTCCGCAGACCCCGCCAGTGAAAAAGTCCTGCTCATCATCGAGCAGCCTTACTCGAATCACAACGGCGGCGCGCTGGCATTTGGTCCCGATGGCTATCTCTACGCCGGGCTTGGCGACGGCGGCGCGGGCGGTGATCCGCACCAGCACGGGCAAAACACAAAAAGCCTGCTGGGAAAAATTTTGCGGTTGGACGTGAACAACGGCGACCCGTACTCCATTCCAGCGGATAACCCATTTGGAACGGAAGTCTGGGCTTATGGGCTGCGTAACCCCTGGCGCATTTCGTTCGACCCAACCACCGGCGATTTATGGATTGGCGATGTCGGTCAGGGCGCGTGGGAAGAAGTGGACTACCTGCCCAAAGGTCAGGGCGCGGGCGCAAACTTTGGCTGGGCAATCATGGAAGGCAATCATGGCTACAACGACGCGCCGCAGCCGGAACTTTTGCTGCCCGTCGCGGAATATGCTCACAGCGAAGGCAATTGCTCCATCACCGGCGGATATGTCTATCGCGGCGCAATGCCCGAATGGAATGGCGTTTATTTGTATGGCGATTATTGCACAGGCAGAATTTGGGGCTTGATGCTCTCTGATGGCGCGTGGCAAAGTCAGGTCATGTTCGAGATGGGCGAGCTGATTACCACCTTCGGACAGGACGAATCAGGCGAGGTGTACTTTGCAAGCGACAAAGGCGTCATTTATCACCTTACAAAAAAATAAGGACATATCATATCTTTGATAGGCATTTTGTCAGCCGCCTTTGTGATACTTGTCACTTGTTAGACAAGCCGTTATCCTCTACACTTGGCGCATTGATACAGGAGACAGTGATGACTGAAAAAATTTGGAAAGTTGAAAAAGTCAAACGCTGTGAGCATGTCGGTCGCGAAATTCAAATTCAGAACGAAGTTGTTTACCCCGCTGACCACCTGCCCGACCAGCCTCCGCGCGTGATTGCCCGCCGCTGCTCGAACGCCATCGAATGTAATATGGTTGAGCAAGCAAGCTGCGTCTTGTGCGGCACAAATCCTGATGTTGATCCCATGTAAAAACGAGCAACCGCAATTGCTCTTTTAACTCTCTCCTCCCTCTGAGTTGGTCTTATGGCTACGCCGCGTGAAAACGCGGCGTACGCCGTTAAAAAGACCTATCCCATTTGCTCGCAAAACAACTTCACTGCATCATCCACCGGGCGCTCTTTGACTTCATTTGGCGCGCCGATTTGTTTCAACGCGCCGTTCATGACCACTGCTACGCGGTCGCCCATTTGCGCGGCTTCCTTCAAATTGTGCGTGACAAAGATCGTCGTGCGATGTTCTTGCGCCAGCACGCTGGATAAGTCGTTGAGCAGCTGCGCGCGCGTTTGCGGATCCACCGCCGAAAAAGGCTCGTCCATCAACAGCAGTTCCGGTTCGAGGACAAAAGCCCGCGCAAGACTCACGCGCTGCGCTTCGCCGCCCGAAAGCTGGTTTGCGCGGCGCGCGCGGAGCGCTTCCACGCCCATAGACTTGCTCCACTTGCCGACTTGCCTCTCGATGTGGATTTTATCCGCGCCGCGAAACTTTAATCCCAGCGCGATATTTTGCTCGACGGTCATATCCATCAACAGCGGGTCTTGAAAGACAAAGGCGATTTTTCGGCGATATTCAAGTTCGTTCCACTCTTTGAGGTTTTTATCGTTGAATTTAATTTCACCCTTTGCAGGCTTGAGCAAATGCGCCAATGCCAGCAGCAGCGTGCTTTTGCCCGCGCCATTGGGACCCACCACC
Source organism: Anaerolinea thermophila (assembly GCA_022729775.1). Lineage (GTDB taxonomy): Bacteria > Chloroflexota > Anaerolineae > Anaerolineales > Villigracilaceae > Villigracilis. The sequence continues at coordinate 3,835 of DZBA01000208.1, forward strand.
GCGAGCGTCTCTCCGCGCTGAATGTGAAGCGCGTCCACGCGCAGCACATCGCGCCCATTTCGTTGAATCAATAAATTCTCGATTTGAATCATTTCTTCCCCTTTTGTTGAATTAATGTCAACGCCAGATTAATCAAGTAGGTGATGATGAGCAGCAGAGCGCTCAACGCCAATGCCTGGTCGAAATTCCCTTTGGAAGTTTCCAGCACAATTGCCGTCGTCAACACGCGCGTTTGCCCTTTGATATTCCCGCCGACCATCATCGAAGCGCCGACCTCAGAAATCACAGAGCCGAAGCCCGCCATCAGCGCGGCAAGCAGTGGAAGCCTTGCCTCGCGCCACAGCATCCAAACCATTTGCAGGCGCGAAGCGCCCAGTCCCAGGAGTTGTTGTTGCAGGCGCGGGTCGAGCGCGGCAAGCGCGGCAGCGGTGAGTCCCATCACCACCGGCGCGGAGATGACCGTCTGCGCGATGATGATTGCCCAGGGGGTGTAGATTAACTTGAAGTCGCCAAACGGTCCGCTGCGCCACAAACTCATAGCGACGACGAGTCCCACCACAACGGGCGGAAGCGCCATGCCGGTGTTAACAATGCTCAGGATGAAAGAACGCCCGCGAAAACTTCCCAGCGCGAGCCATGTCCCAAAGGGCAAGCCAATGAGCAGGCTGATTAGCGTTGCAATGGCTGAGACTTGAAGCGAGAGGAGGGTGATTTCAAAAATTTCCATGTGTATATAATACCCACGGTTGAAAATTGCGCCTTCCCCTTTTAAAAGAGCGCAATTTTCAACCGAGTGCGGTATAAAAACGTAATGCGTAATCCGTGTCTTACGAATTACGCATTATGTATGATCAATCAGATTTTACTATAAACCGAGGTCTGCGTCTGTCTTATCCGCATCGGGGAAGAAGAGCGGCGCGCCAAATTTCTCCACGCCAAACTGTCCGATGACTTCTTGCGTAGCGGGGTCGGTGATGAATTTCGCAAACGCCATCGCGCCGTCATAATTTGCCTTTTCCCATTTTTCGGGGTTGACGGTGATAACGTGATAAACGTTCAGCAAGCTGGGGTCGCCTTCGACCAAAATTTCCAGCTGATAGGTGTCTTTGTTGGCGAGATAGGTCGCGCGGTCTGTGAGGATGTACGCGGCTTTTTCCGACGCCACAATCATCGAAGCGCCCATGCCTTGACCGGTTTCGATGTACCAAGCCTGACCAGCGGGGTCGAGCTCAACGCCCTTCCATAAAGCAAGTTCCTTTTTGTGCGTGCCGGAATCATCTCCGCGTGTGATGAAGATCGCACCCGCCTCGAAGATTGCCTTGAATGCGTCATTGGTTGCCAGTCCCTTGATTTTAGCGGGGTCATCCGCTGGACCGACGAGGATGAAGTCATTGTGCATGACCAACATGCGGTCTTTGCCAAATCCGCCGTCCATGAACTTGACTTCGGAAGCGGGCGCGTGGACGAGTAACACATCCGCGTTTCCTTCTTCGCCCATCTTCAGTGCTTCGCCAGTGCCGACGGCAATGGTCTGGACGGTGTAGCCGGATTGCTCTTCAAACAGCGGAACCAAAATATCCAGCAAACCGGAATCCTGTGTGGAGGTAGTGGTGGCAAGAATTAAAGTCGGGTTGGCTGGCGCAGCTGCTGGCGCTTCGGTGGGAGCTTCTGTTGCGGCTGGGGCTTCGGTTGCTACAGGGGCTTTTGTTGCGGGCGCGGCTGTCGGCGCAGGGGCAGCACACGCGCTCAATGCGACAGCAAAGGCGAGCAAAAGGGTGAGTAGTATGTTTCGGGCTGAGTTTTTCATAAAATATCCTTGATTTGAGATTTTTTACAATTCAACTGTAGTGGCAGTTGAACGTATTATACATCTTCTATTAAGTAAAAACTTAATGGAAATCCAAAAGAAATCGCTGAAATTTCCGCAATGAGCGGAGTTTCAGCGATTTCTAATTATTCTACGGCAATCATCACGTTGGAGGCTTTTACAACCGCGTAAGCGTCCTTGCCCTTCTTAAGTCCGAGTGTTTTGACCGATGAGTTGGTGATGATGGAAACAATTTCTGTTCCAGTGGGCAGTTGAATAATCACTTCGGAGTTGACGGCTCCCTTGACGATTTTAATAACTTTGCCCTGTAATACATTGCGCGCGCTGATTTTCATGGTTTGCTCCTTGTTTTTTTACACTTTCGGATAAGGAAATATTTATTGCAAAGTGTAGCATAAAAGATAAAGTTTCGTCAAATGAGTTTTTG
>DZBA01000209.1 GCA_022729775.1 Anaerolinea thermophila
ACCTCGTTGCGGCTGATTATCGCACAACATTCCACGCACATACAACAACAAATCATTCCCCGCGCAGGGCTTCGGCGGTTTCCATGTGACTTAATTTCCATGCGGGGTAAAGGGCGGCAAGCAGGGCGGCGGCGACAGCCAAGGCAAATGCTTGCGCGAACGGCAAAACATCCACCTGCATTTGCAACGTCCAGCCGAAGGAGCGCTGATTGATGATGAAGATTAATATCCACGCGAGGACGTAGCCTGTGGGCAATGCCAGCAACCCCGCAGACATGCCCAGCAGACCTGTCTCCCAAAATGTTAGACGGCGCATTTCAGCGAGGGTGAGTCCCAACGCGCGCAGGATTCCCATCTCACGCGCTTTTTCCAATTGCAATGCCAGCAGCGAACTGAGCACGCCGATAAACGCCACCAGCGTCGTCACCAATTGCATGGCAGTAGTGATAGCAAAGGTGCGGTCAAAGACTTCGAGCGCATCTTTGCGCATGGCGCTGCTGGGGTTGACTTGGATTCTGGGAATGTCTGTTAATGTGGCGCGGAGTTCGGCTGTAACCACGTCCGCATCTGCATTGGGAGTGAGAATAAAAGCCAGCCCGTTGATTTGGTCATCGCGCCACAAACGGCGATAAGTATCCAACCCCATGCGGAGCGAGCCGCGCGTGGAGGTGTAATCGGCGTAGATACCCGCTACGGGAAACTGAATCCACCCGCCCGAAGTAAGCAGCGCGAGAGTCCCGCCCGTCGAAGAAATCCCCAATCGGTTTGCGAGCGGCTCCGAGAGCAGAATCCCGTCATCACGCATCATCTGCCATGCTTGCGCGGGACTGCCTTGCGTCGCAAGAAACAAACGCGCATCCATGGGCATCTCATCGTTGGCGGCAATCAACTCCACTTGACCGTATTCAGATTCAACCTTGGTGACGCGTATGGCGATGGTGCTTTCAACTTGCGGATGAGACTTTGTCAATTCGTTCACGCGCGGGTCGAGCGGCGTATCGAGGCGCGCGGCACTCAAGCCCGGCATGGAAATGTAAACATCGCCGCGCAGCGTTTGCTCAAGCCACAGCACAACCGTGGTGCGGAAACTGGTAATCATCACCTGCACGCCGATGGTGACCGCGACGGCAATCATCAGCGCGGCGACTGCCACCGCGGTGCGACTCTGCGAGCGGATAACGTTGCGCGGCGCGAGTCTGCCCAGCAGCCCGAAGATTTTTCCCAGCGGTTCGTTGATCAGCCGCATGAGCATGACCGTCACAAACGGAGTGAGCGCGGCAACGCCGATGATGACCGCAAACGTGCCGCCAAAACTAATGATTAAGTTGCGCGTGGGAATCGCAAGGATGCCCGCGCCAATCAAAGATAAAACAACGCCAAACATCGCGGCGAAGTTGACCGCTGAATCTGCTTTGCTTTCCAACCCTGCGCGGGAGAGCGCGAGGCGTGGCTGTACGGATGCGGCTTCCCATGCAGGCGGTGCAGCCGCAAAGATGCTGGCGAGTAATCCGCCGAGCCCGCCTTTGAGCAAACTCGAAAGCGGAATTTGCACACCGCGCACGCTGACCACAAAAAATAAATCGTTGATGGTTTGTGTGACCATTTGCACCGCGCCTTGCCCGAGCAAAATCCCCAGCCCCAAGCCCAGCATTGAACCCAGCGCGCCCACCAGCGCGGCTTCACTGAGCACCATGATAAAAACCTGTTCGCGGGTATATCCCAAACTGCGCAGCGTGCCAAACAACGGGCGGCGCTGCACGACGGAAAAGGTCATGGTATTGTAGATAAGAAAAATCCCCACAAGGAGCGCCAGCAGACTGAGTGCGGTTAAATTAATTTGAAAGGCGGCAATCATTTCTTCCACTTGTCCGCTGCGGGCTTTGGACGTGACCAGTAAATTTCCTGCGGGCAATGTGGAAGAGAAAGCGGCTGAGTCAAATCCTTTGGGCAGAATTAAATCAATTTGGGTCAATGTTCCGCGAGAGCCGCTTAAACTTTGGGCGGTGGCAATATCGGCGATGATGAGCGTTTCCAACGCGCGGCGGGAAAAATCATCGGCGGGGTCGAGCAAACCCACCAGATATGCAACGCGCGTTTCACCGTTGATGGAAAACTCAACGCGGCAAGAATCATCCACTGCGGCGAGGCAAGGCTGCAATCCATATTGTTCCGCAGTTTGCGCGGAAATTAAAATCGCGCCAGGTTGAGTCAAAAGCGGCGCGATGGTTTGCAAGCGCGTTTCACGCTGTCCGCCGAGATAACTGCGAAACGGCGCTTCGGCAAACGGGTCAATGCCGAGCAGGGTGAAAGGAATGTTCCCCAACTGCGGGCTGACCGCATACGCGCTGACCAGCGGAGCCATTTCGATTTGAGCACGCCAACGCGCGTCGGTGCGGAGTTGCACATACAGCGACTCATCCACGCCTGTTCCGCTGGCGACGATGTGATGCGTGGCGCGACCCGTCACCGCGCTGGCGCTGATATCGAAGGCGCGTTCGGCGCTAGCGTTGGCAAGGTCAATGCCGACCATCACTGCCACGCCCAGCGCAATGCCGAGCGTCATCAACGCAAATTGAATCGGATGCCGCAGCAGGGTTCGCAAAGAGAGCATGGTTAACGCTCCGCGACGAGCTGCCCGTGCGAAAGGCGCAGGATTCTATCCGCGTTTGAGGCGGCTTCCAAACTATGCGTGACCATGAGCAGCGTGCGGTTCTGTTCGCGTGTCAACTTCGTCAGCAATGACATCACTTGCGCGCCCGTCTCTTCATCTAAATTTCCCGTCGGTTCGTCTGCGAGAATCAACAGCGGGTCGTGAATCAACGCGCGCGCCAACGCCACGCGCTGCTGTTCACCGCCCGAAAGTTTTTCGGGGAAAGTCTTCCAACGGTCGAGCAATCCCACCGCGTCGAGCAGGCTTTGCGCCTTTTGTTGAATCTCCGCGCGCGGCACGCGATTCAATTCCAATGGCAGGCTGATATTTTCGCCAACGGTCAAGGTCGGAATCAAATTGAAAAACTGGAAGATGAATCCAACCCGCGCGCGGCGAAACAAAGTCCGCTCGCGTTCGCGCAGCGCGGTCAAGTCCTGACCTTCCACCCAGATTTGCCCGCTGTCGGGTGAATCGATTCCGCTGATGAGGTTGAGCAGGGTACTTTTGCCGCTGCCGCTTTTTCCGAGAATGGCGGTCATTTCGCCGCGTTGAAATTCAGCATGGGCGTTTTGTAAAACCACGCGCGGCGTGCCGCCCTCGTAATAGGATTTGGTTAAGTTGTCGAAACGAAGAAATGCAGTCATGGGAAGGATTGTAAAGGATGAGGGATGAAAGATGAAGGATGAAAACGGAGTCAACGCCTCCAGTCGTTGACAGCCCAAAGTCAGGAGACTTTGGAGTCCACAGCGGCGTCCGCTATAATGCACCCATGATTAAGCCCTCCGCCCATTTATTTTTCACAGCGCTGATTTTTTTCCTCGCCGCCTGCGCTCCCGCAACTGCGCCCGCCGCGAATGTTCAACTGCCGAATACGATTGACCGAAGCGCGGATTCTTCATCTGGTTTTGACTTTGCAGATGGAACCCGCGCATTGACCTTCCCCGCTGATTTTGGCGCGCACCCCGAATATGGCACTGAGTGGTGGTATTACACTGGCAACCTGCAAACGGATGCAGGGCGGCATTTTGGTTTTGAGTTGACGATTTTCCGCGTGGGATTAATTCCACCAACAGTTGAACTCCCCGCTGATTCGAAATGGTACAACCACAGTTTATATTTTACCCATTTCACACTCAGCGACATTGAAGCAGATAACTTCTACGCCTTTGAGCGCTACTCGCGCCCCGGTCCCGGATTGGCAGGCGCGGAAAGCAAGCCCTATCATGTTTGGCTGGAAGATTGGAGCATCCAAGAAATTTCTGCGGGCGTGTATCACCTGCAAGCCGCGCAAGATGAACTCGCGCTCGACCTGACTCTGACAGATGAAATGGGAGTTGTCCTGCATGGCGAAAACGGTTACAGCCGCAAAGGGGAAAGCGTTACCAACGCTTCGTATTATTACAGTCAGCCGCGCTTGCAAGCCAACGGGACAATTCAAATCAAAGATAAAAATTATGACGTCAGCGGATTGGCGTGGAAAGACCACGAATTCAGCACCAGCGTGTTAGACGAGAATCAAATCGGCTGGGATTGGTTTTCACTGCAATTTGAAGATGGTTCCGCTTTGATGCTTTTCCAACTACGCGAGCGCGACGGGACAATCTCCGCCGCTTCCAGCGGAACGTGGATTGCGACAGATGGGACTCCACATCCACTGCAAAAATCAGATTTTGACATCGCGGTTTTGGACACGTGGCAAAGTCTGCACACGCAGGGAGCATATCCCTCCGCGTGGAACGTTCAACTCAACGCTCCCGCGTGTGATTTACAAATCCGCCCGTGGATGGCAGACCAGGAAGTTAACTTTCCAACGGTCACATATTGGGAAGGGGCAGTGAAGGTTGAAGGCGCGTGCGATGGAAAATCTGTGCAGGGAAATGGATATATCGAATTGACAGGCTATGCAGGAAATTTGCCGCTGCCGTAGGAGGACGTAAACTCTTATAACAAATGGAAATTTGTTACACCTGTCAGGGCGGTTGGCTTGATTGGCTGGTCATATTTTCACCATGTATGAATTGTTAAACTTTCGCGTACCATTCTCGCCAATTTTTAGCAAGCAAAAACTTTGTGATAAAATCCACTTATGCAAATGAAATCTTTATCAAGGAATTTTAGAATGACCTGCCGCTATTGTAGGTGAGTTCAGCACATGAGCGCAAGTTTGCGCTCTACGCTGTCTTTGCGTGCGCGCCGTTATAGCGGAGGGTGTATCAGCTTGTTTTGATACTTCCGTAAGCCTCCCTACCGCCGTTGCGCGTCATGCAATGGCGGTATTTTTTTTGAGAAATTACGCCTTTTTACAAGGCTAATTAATTTACTCTCAGGAGGCTTTCAATGTCCGTACCAGATTCAGAAACCGTTATCCTTGTCACGCGCAATGGCATGGGGGATGCCGAACCCGCGCTTCAGCAAACGCTGATAAAAACATACTTCAAACTGCTCGATGAAAATAACATCCTGCCAGCCGCGATTTGCTTTTATGCAAATGGCGTGCAGCTGGTCGTCAAAGATTCACCAGTGATTGATTCGTTAAAATCACTGGAAGCCAAAGGCGTGCGCTTGATCCTTTGCAGCACCTGTCTAAATTATTACAATTTAGCCGAACAAGTGCAGGTGGGAATCGTCGGCGGCATGACCGACATCATCGAAGCGCAAAGGCGCGCGGATAAAGTCATTTCGATTTAAGGGCTGCGCGCATGAAAACTTTTGCCATCCGCTTGAAACCTGGCGAAGACCCAGCTGCCGCGCTGGATAATTTTGCTCGCGCCCAAAAACTGGAATCCTCAAAAGGATAAAGCATCATGACACTCAAAGAGCAAAAACTGCTCTGTCAAGCAATATGAGCGCGTCAGCCAGCATTTTGGATCAAGAAGGGCAGAGTATCTGCAAAAAGCCGGGTGGCAAAAAAAGCCACCCGGCAACATTCAGATTTTTTTACTTCTGCGTAATTTCAGTCACCCAGGCGATGAAGTTTGCGTCGCTGTCGCCAGTGCGCTCTGCCTTGACATGACCCTGCCCCCAGACAGTTGTGAATTGGACATCTTCCACGCCATCATAGTTTTCAAGCGCCAACGCCAGATTCATCTCGACGGTGGTCGCGGTGTCACCCTGTTTGATGCCGGTATTGATTCTCCAATACTTCGCAACGGTTGAAGTTTGATAGCCCTCATAATACGGCATGAGATAGTACATGGGGTTATATGAATTCATGCGGTACTGAATGCCGTTTCCAAATTTGTCGAGAGCCTGCAAGTCGGTTGCGTAGGCGTCCACATAGGCGGCGTCCCAATCGGAGGATGCAGCATACTCTGCCTGATTTACAGAGAGAAGGTTTGCCAGCACAGAGTCAAAATGCAGGAAGTCATTCTCGTCGTTGCCAAAGGCGTTGTTCTCAGGCGTACCGCGATCCAGACCGTCGA
>DZBA01000210.1 GCA_022729775.1 Anaerolinea thermophila
TCGGTATGGGTTTGACCATAGCCCCACACAACCCGATCACCCCATTGCCACGCGCCCATCCCCATTTCGAGGGCGTGCAAAAAGCGTGTTTCAGCGCTAAGTTCAGACATAACATCTCCTTTGTGAATTCCGCCCAATTTTATCTTAAAAAACAATTCCCCTCCAAAAATCAGGTTACAATTCAACTTAATAAAATTTTAGAACTAATGGAACGCGAGACTCTCTCTTGGGGTGTGGGGTTTGGCGCTCCCTGAGTTCTGGGAGGTTCCCTGATATGCCTAATTCTAATTTGCGGGATGTTGAATCCGCACAAGACCTAAGCCACAGGCTGGGTCTGTCCTTTTCTAATCTATCTTTGTTGATACGAGCCTTAACGCACGATTCGTATGTGAATGAACATGCGCAGGCAGTGGAAGATAACGAGCGCCTTGAATTTTTGGGCGATGCCGTTTTGGGGCTGGTTGTTGGCGAGTGGCTGTATCACCACTTTCCTGAAATGCCCGAAGGCGATTTGACCAAAATGCTCTCAGCGTTTGTGCGCAACGAACAACTTGCCAAATTTGCGCGCAACTTAAATTTGGGGCGCGCCTTGCGGCTTGGGCGCGGCATATCGCTAACAGGCGGGCATGACCGTGATCGGCTGCTGGGCTGCGCTTTTGAGGCGTTTGTCGGCGCTTTATATTTAGACAAAGGACTGGCTGTGGTCGTTAAATTCATCCACCCCATTTTGGAAGAAGCGCGCGCCTCGGTTTTGAACGAAATTAATGACCCCAAAAGCCGCCTGCAAGACTGGTCTCAAGCCCAAAAAAAAGGGTCGCCCCATTATCGCGTGGTCAATGTTGTGGGTCCCGATCATGCCGTTGTTTTTGAAGTGGTGGTAGAAATTGCCGGCGACCTTCAAGGAAAGGGCTCTGGCACAAGTAAAAAACATGCCGAACATGCCGCCGCCCAAGACGCGCTAAAAAATTTGAGAATTATGTAGATTGGCAATTGCCAAAAATCAAACTCGTAGATTGGAAATCAAAAATTACCCATGCCTCTTCGCCTAAAATCACTCGAACTGCAAGGATATAAAACATTTGCTTCGCGGACTGTTTTTGAGTTTGCAAGCGGAATCACCGCCATCGTTGGACCCAACGGGTCGGGCAAGTCAAATATTGCCGACTCATTGCGCTGGGTATTGGGCGAACAATCCTACACGTTGCTGCGCGGCAAAAAAACCGAAGATATGATCTTCTCTGGCTCCGAACACCGCGCACGCGCAGGCATGGCGCAAGCCACCATCACCTTTGACAACACCGAACAATGGCTGCCTTTGGACTTCTCGGAAGTTGCGCTGGCGCGTACGGCGCACCGTGACGGTCACAACGAATACTTAATCAATAGTCAGCAGGTGCGCCTGCGTGAGATGAACGAACTCCTTGCGCAGGCGGGGTTGAGCGAGCGCACCTACACCATTCTTGGGCAGGGTCTGGTAGATGCCTCGCTGGCGCTCAAAGCCGATGACCGCCGCCGCCTGTTTGAAGAAGCCGCCGGCGTGGGCTTATACCGCGCCCGCCGCGATGACGCCTTAAAGCGCCTCGATGCCACCAAACGCAACCTGGAGCGCGTGTTGGATATTATGGCAGAACTTGAGCCACGCATTAAAAGTTTGGAGCGTCAGGCAAAACGCGCCATTGACTTCGCCCGCGCCCAGGCAGATATGAAATTGATTCTGCGCGAGTGGTACGGCTTTCACTGGCACCGCTCCCAGCGTGACCTGACCGACATCCGCGAGACGGTGCGCGGGCAGGATGTGCGCGTGCGCGAGGCGCGAACTGTTCACGAAATGACCCAGGCGGATTACTCCGCTTTTCGTGAGCGGCTCTCTGGCTTGCGCGCCCAATTAAATACCTGGCGCCGCCAATCTTCCGATTTGCATAATCAGCGCGAAGCCATCAGCCGTGAACTGGCAGTACGGGAAGAACGCCGCCGCGCCTTAACTCATGCACAAGCCGCCGCACTTTTAGACCAGGAAAATGCGCTGGATGAATTGCACCTCGCCAATGATCGTTTTGGCGAAGCCTCGCAAGAAGTAACTCGTATTCAACGTGAATATCAAGAAGCCAAGTCTCAACTGGTACATGCGCAAAATTCCTTGCAGGCGCGTCAATCTGAACGTGCCGCGCTGGAAGAACAACTTGCGCTGCTTCGCAATCAAATTGAAAAATTCAACCAGCAGCACGCCCAAAATAACGCGCGCCTGGAGCAGTTAAAATCACGTGCCGAATTACAGGCGCAGAAAATTGAACAAACCACCGCCGCCATTGCCAACGGCGAATTGCTTTTGACGCAGGCAAAAGATCAACACGAAATCGCCCGCACCGTGCGCGAACAAGCCAACCTCGTTTTGCAGGCAGCCGAACAAAATGCAATCAGCAAAAAGAGCGAATTTGAGCGCATTGACCGCGAGCGCCGCGCCGCGTTGGAGCAGCGCACAAAAGAAGAATCCAACCATTCGCGCTTGAAGGCGCAGTTGGAAGTATTGGAACAATCGGAGCAGTCGCTGGCGGGCTATGCCGAAGGCGCCCGTTACTTGTTGGATGCCGCGCGGCAATCCAAGTTGAGCGGCGCGCGCGGCGCACTCAGCGCGGCGCTCGACGTTCCCGCCGAGTTGGAAACCGCCATTGCCGCCGCATTGGGCGATACGCTCGACGCAGTTTTGCTGGACGCCAATCAATTTGAAGACGCGCTTAATTTGCTCGAAAATAATGAAGCAGGGCGCGCGGTTCTGCTTCCAATTTCCCAGGCTTCCGAAGTCTTTAAGGTTTCGGAAGTCTCTGATGACTATATTGGCATCGCCTCTGAGTTGGTGAATTCACCCGCCGAATTGCGCAGCGCAGTGCGGCTGATATTGGGGCAAACTTTAATTGCGCGTGACCGAAACTCTGCCCGCAGGCTGGTTCAGAATTTGCCAATTTACGCGCGGGTGGTCACGCTGCGCGGGGAAGTGTTTCGTGGGGATGGTTTGGTCATTGCGGGGAGAACGACCTCTTCCTCTGCCCTCGGCAGGACTCGTCAAAAACGAGAATTTGCCGCCGCCCTCAGCGAATTAATCAGCAGGCTGGCACAATCAAATGCGTTGGTTGAGCGCCTATCAACCCAACTGACCGATGCGCAGCGCGAACTATCTCAAGCCGAAACTGACGCGCGTGAATCGCGCATTCGGCTGGGAGAATGCCAGGAGACCGAGCAGCAGGCAGGGCTGGAATCCGAATCCACTCAACGCCAGCATGAGTGGCAGAAAAACCAGTTGAGCCAGTTACAGGCTGAGGCGCAGGATTCTGATTCTATTCAACAAAAAATAAGCGAATCCCAATCTCAAGTGGAAACTCTTTCACTTGCAGCCCACGCTCAAGCCAAAGATATTGCCGCCAAATTAAATGAGATTGCCGCCGATGAATTGCAAGAGCAGGTTTCGCATTGGGGTATGCGCGCCGCAGTGGCAGAGCAAAGCCTGGCGGGCGCAAATGCCAGACGGGATGAGCGCGTTAAAGAAATTTCACGGCTCGACTCGCGCCGTGTTGAATTAACCTCTCGCTTGCGCGAAACCGAAAACGCATTGAATGGGCTGGATAATGAAAAAGCCAGATTGCATGAAACCGAAATTGATTTGCAAAGCCAAATGGAAGATATGCGTGTGCTGATTGACCCTGCCGAAAAAGATTTGGAAACTGCCGAGCAGGAAGAAAAACGCTTGCAAGAAGCCGAAGCCAACGCCCAGCGTATTTTTGCCAATACCGAGCGTTCATTGGGGCAGGTACAGTTGGAGCAAACACGCAAGCAGGAAGCGCTGGATAATTTGCACCAAAAAATTACCGATGACTTTGGTTTGGTAATGTTTGACTACGCGGCAGATGTTTCTGGACCTGTGCCACTGCCTTTGGATGGCATGGTAGAACAATTGCCAGTGGTGACAGAACTTGCGCCAGAAATTGAAGAACAATTAAATCATCATCGCGCACAAATTCGGCGCATGGGTCCCATCAACCCCGATGCGAAAACCGAATATGACCAGGAAAGCGAACGCTTCATCTTTATGAAAACCCAGGTCGAAGATTTGCGCAAAGCCGAAATTGACTTAAAGCAGGTCGTGGCAGAGTTGGATGAGATTACAAAACGGGAATTTGTGCGCACCTTTGATGCGGTAGATAAACAGTTCCGCGAAACATTTGTGCGCTTGTTTGGCGGTGGCTCGGCGCGGCTGGCTTTAACCGACCCTGAAAATTTGGTAGACACGGGCATCGAAATTGAAGCGCGTCTGCCGGGTCGGCGTGAGCAGGGTTTGGCGCTGCTCTCTGGCGGCGAGCGCAGTTTAACGGCAATTGCGCTGGTCTTTGCGCTGCTCAAAGTTTCTCCCACCCCTGTTTGCGTAATGGATGAAGTGGACGCAATGTTGGATGAAGCCAACGTGGGGCGCTTCCGCGATCTGCTGCTGGATTTAAGCAAAGAGACGCAGTTCATCATCATCACCCATAATCGCAACACCGTGCAAGCCGCAGATGTAATTTACGGCATTACGATGGGGCGTGATTCGGCAAGCCAGATCATCAGCCTGCGCCTTGATCAAGTAACGGACGATATGTTGAAGAGAGGGTGAAATCTGTGTGAGAAGTGAAACGCCCAACTCAATTTGAGCTGGGCGTTTTTTTGTTAGGCATTCGAGGGAACAGACTTTTGGTTTTTATTCTGCATTCCTCATTCATTATTCTGCCTTGATCTTACGGCGCTTCTGTCGCTTGGGCTGCTTCTTCTGCCAGTGCCGTATTTTGCGCATTTACCGATTCGGTTGCCATGGTGTTAAAGTTGGGGTCAGTGGGCACATGTTCCTGCCAGCGGTCAAATGTTTCCACGCCATATTCTTCACGGGCGGCGGTCAGCCATTCTGAAAATGCCTTGTCTTTTGCCGCGCTGTATTGCTCTGCATTGAGCGGGCGATCTTGTTTTGCAATCAATTGAATGATGTGATACCCGTACTGGCTTTTTACGGGTGTGGTGGTGTAGTCGCCAGATTTTTCCAAAGCAAATGCGGCAGTTTCAAATTCTGGAATCATCATTCCCGTGCCGAACCAGCCCAGGTCTCCACCGTTGACAGCGGAGCCAGTGTCTTGAGAAAATTCCACTGCCAGCGCGGCAAAATCATCGCCTGCTTTTAGTTTCTCAATAATCAGTTGTGCGGTGGCTTCTTCTGGCACGAGGATGTGACGCGCCCAAACTTGGGTTTCGGTGGCAGGCACATTGGCTGTGATTGCTTCTTGAACTTTTGTTTGTAAAATTTGAAGATCAAAAAATGCCAGATAGTCTTTTTCTGCCAGTCCAAGTTTTGAAAAGGCATCTTTTGAGGTATTAAATTCGCTCTCAAATCCTTCCTGGGTGTAGGGCGTGGCGGTTGGCTGCGGGGTGGGTGTGGCGCCTGTTTCTACAATGTCGGTTGGCTCAGGCGTGGGCGATGCCGCAAGCGTGGCTGTCATAGTCGGGACAGGGGTTTTGGTTACCAGGTCGTATGCTTCTGCTGGAACTTTTGGCATGGTCACTTCTGTTGCCGTGGGCGCGCTGGTGGGAGTGCCGTTTGGGTAATAGGAAAATGAATTTTGCTTGGCTTCAACAATTTCGGCATCGCTGGCGGTGATTCCGCGCTTTTCTGCTTCCAGGCGAATCAACTGTTCATTAATCATTTGATCCAACACCGATTGACCAATTGTGGCTGGCGAGTTTAATTGTGATTCTAAGTCGGTTAATTGCGCCTGCACATCCATGCCGAAGAGCTGCCCGTATTGGGCATATTGGTTGTATTGTGCCAGTATTTGCTGGCGCTGCATACGCACACGCGGTTCAAATTGATTAACAAGAATTTCAACCTTCCCAACCCTGGCAACGGGTTGCTGGCGTTGGAGATAATTGATGTCCAAAAATCCATAGCCAAGCAAAAGCAAAACTGCTGCCATAATGCCAATGAAAGTATAGAGAATGATGCGGCTTTGCTGGTTTTCACGCTGAAGGCG
>DZBA01000211.1 GCA_022729775.1 Anaerolinea thermophila
GTCGCGCTTGATCTCGGCGCGATGATCGCTGGCTCGCGCTTCCGTGGTGAATTTGAAGAACGCCTCAAAGCCGTGATGGATGAAGTGCAGCGCTCCAAAGGCGACGTCATCCTGATGATTGATGAACTGCACACGGTTGTCGGCGCGGGCGCGGCACAAGGCGCAATGGACGCGAGCAACATGCTCAAGCCTGCTCTCGCACGGGGCGAGTTGCAATGCATCGGCGCGACGACACTTGATGAATTCCACAAACACATTGAAAAAGACGCCGCCCTCGAAAGACGCTTCGCCCCCATTTATGTGGACGAACCCAGCGTGGACGACACCATCAAGATGTTGCACGGCTTGCGCGACAAATACGAAGCGCACCACAAGATTCATTTTTCCGATGAAGCGCTGACTGCCGCCGCGCGTCTTGCAGATCGCTACGTGACCGACCGTCACCTGCCCGACAAAGCCATTGACCTGATGGACGAAGCCGCCGCGAAAGTCCGCGTTGCGCTGTATTCCATGCCTCCCGATTTGAAGGCGATGAAAAGCGACCTCGATAAATTCCGCGCAGAAGAAGAGCAGGCAGGCTTGGAACGCGACTACGAACGCGCCGCGCAAAAGAAAGCCGAGCGTTTACGCCTTGAAGAAGAATACACCGCGCACCGCGATAAATGGGAAGCTGACCACCAACTCGATGAAGTGGTGGATGTCGCTGACATTGCCTCGGTTGTGAATCAATGGACGGGTATTCCGCTGAATCAAATGCTCGAAACCGAATCTGAAAAACTCTTGCACATGGAAGCGCGTTTGCACGAGCGTATCATCGGACAGGAAGATGCGATCCACGCCATTAGCGACGCGATCCGCCGCGCGCGCTCCGGGCTGAAAGACCCCAGCCGACCGATTGGATCGTTCATCTTCATTGGACCTTCCGGCGTTGGCAAAACCGAACTTGCGAAAGCGCTGGCGTGGTTCATGTTCGACGATGAAGAAGCGCTGGTGCGTATTGACATGTCTGAATACCGCGAGCAGCACACGGTCAGCCGTTTATTTGGCGCGCCTCCCGGATACATCGGTTACGAAGAAGGTGGACAACTTACCGAAGCAGTTCGCCGCCGTCCGTACCGCGTTGTCCTCTTCGATGAAATCGAAAAGGCTCACCCCGAAGTATGGAACGCGCTGCTGCAAATCCTCGATGATGGTCGCCTCACCGATGGTCAAGGTAAGGTCGTGGACTTCCGCAACACGGTCTTAATCATGACCTCCAACCTCGGCACGGAATACGTCACCAAAGGCGGCACGCTCGGCTTCCTTACACAAAAAGCGAGCGACGATGAGCGCGACATGCACGTGAAAGTCGAGAAGGCGCTCAAGGGCGCGTTTAGACCTGAATTCCTAAACCGCATTGACGAGACCATCATGTTCTCGCCGCTTTCGATTGAACAAATGGAACAAATTGTCGTGCTGCAAATGAAAGAAGTGCAGGACAGGCTCAACGAACACAACATCAATATCCAACTCGCCGACGCGGCGCGAATCTGGCTGGCGAAGGAAGGCTACGACCCCGCGTTTGGCGCGCGTCCGCTGCGCAGGGCGATTCAGAAATATGTCGAAAGTCCGCTTTCGATTGAACTGCTCGGCGGAAAATTCAAAAACGGCGCGCAAGTCATGGTAGACGAGAAAGATGGCAAGATCGTCTTTCAGATGGAAGCGTTGAAACAGAGTGTAGTGATCGGCTGATTGTAGATTGCTGAGGAACAGGCGAGAGGAAATCCCTTTCGCCTGTTTTATTTTCCCGCGAGCGCCAAGACCAATTTACCAATGTGCTGTCCCCATTCTGCGGTATCATCAGGAAATCTTAACAGGCAAAGGAGAAAAAAATTATGGAAGAGAAAAAGTCCAATAATACGGTATTGATTGTTGTTGGAATTATTGTGTTGCTGTGCTGTCTTTGTTTGATTGCATTCAGCTTGGGCGGCTATGTCCTTTATCGAATGATGCCCTCTACATCCACCATTACCGATGAGGCTTTTGATTTTGAAAACTTTGGCGAAACCGCTACGCCCGCCCCTGAAATCGTTCGCCCTGAAGTGGACGCAACCACTCATGAAACTTTGCAAATCCTTGAGGCTAGCATTGTCCCGCCCAATGAGCCGAAGGAGCTCGCCTGTCGCCTTGAAGGCAAGTGTGATGTCCCCGATGTGATGGCGACGTCGGCAGCGCCGCGAGAGATCGGCGAGAAGAGCAAATTTTTCGTCACCAATCTTGACACCATTAAAACCGTCGAAGTGGATGCCACCTTACGGTACGCTACACCGCATGTGTATTTTTGGGTGCAAAATGATGTGAAATACAACGAAGGGGAAATGAAATCTTTGGTGGATGAATTCGAAAATAAGATTTACCCCACCAACCGCGAATTTTTCGGCAGTGAATGGTCGCCGGGCATTGACGGCGATGAACATATCTACATCCTCTACGCGCGCGGACTTGGCTCTTCCATCGCGGGATATTTTTCATCTTCTGATTCCGTTCATCCGCTTGTGCAGGAATACTCCAACGCGCATGAGATGTTCCTCTTCAACGCGGACAATACCTTCCTCGGCGAAGATTTCACCTACGGCGTGCTGGCGCATGAGTTCCAACACATGATTCACTGGAATCAGGATTTGAACGAAACCTCATGGCTGAATGAAGGCTCGTCGGAACTTGCCGCCTTCCTGAATGAATATGACCCCGGCGGTTTTGACATGCTGTATATCGGCGAGCCAGATTTGCAATTGAATGACTGGCCCAACGATCAGGACGCGACCACGCCGCATTACGGCGCGGGCTTTTTATTCATGACCTATTTCCTCGACCGTTTTGGCGAGGATGCGACGAAAGCGCTGGTCAAAGACCCCGCCAACGGACTCGACAGCGTGGAAGGCGTGCTGCGCGAAATCAACGCGAATGACCCGCTTACCGGGCAGCCCATTAGCGCGGATGATTTTTATATGGATTGGGTTATCACAAACGTATTGCTGGATACATCCTTTGGGGATGGGCGTTATGTGTATAAGAATTATCCCGAAGCGCATCAAGCGAATCCCACCGAGACCATCTACAATTGTCCGCAGCCGCCCATCTCGCGCGATGTTCATCAATACGGCGTGGATTACATCGCCATTGATTGCGCGGGCGATTATACGATTTCATTCACAGGATCAACAGTCACAGGCTTGCTGCCCGCTGACCCATACTCCGGACAATATGCTTTCTGGTCGAATAAGGGCGATGAATCGGATATGACCCTGACGCGCGAATTCGATTTCACGAATGTCAGCGCGCCCATTGAGATTTCGTTCCGCACCTGGTATGACATCGAAACCGATTGGGATTATCTGTATATCGAAGCGTCCGAAGACGGGGAAACATGGCAGATTATCAAAACGCCCTCCGGCACGGATTCTGACCCGTCGGGCAACTCTTATGGATGGGGATATACCGGCGTGACGACCAACTGGATTCAAGAAACGGTTGATCTTTCGGCTTATGCGGGCAAGAAGGTTTCGATCCGCTTTGAATACATCACCGACGCGGCTGTGAACGGCGAAGGATTTTTGCTCGATGATGTCGCGGTGAACGCGCTCAATTACACATCCGATTTCGAGGCGGACGATGGCGGCTGGCAGGCGGAAGGATTCGTCCGCGTGCAAAATATCCTGCCGCAGACGTTTGGACTCGCGCTGGTCAACTCCGGCGATAAGAGTGTCACGCGGGTTTTACTCGATGAAAATCAAACCGCAGAAGTCAACGTCTCGCTGAATTCCGGTGACAAAATGTATTTGGTCGTCTCCGGCACAACGCGCTTTACGCGCGAATTAGCCACCTATCAAGTGGAAATTAAATAACAAAAAAATGGACTCCGCAAGTTCTACTTGCGGAGTCCGTAAATTTTACAAAATGCTCACTTCCGCGCCTTCGTAACTGGTGCTTAACTCGAAGACGCGCGAGGAAAGTCCAGCCTGCTCGAATGCGTGCTTCATTGCCGCCCCGACGGCTGGATTTTCCTTTGACGAGAACGCAATCAAACTGGGTCCCGCGCCTGAAAGCGCAATTGCGGAAGTGCCGGCATTGCGCGCTGCGTCCATGGCGGCTTTTGCGCCGGGGATGAGCGGGATGCGGTACGGCTGGTGCAGCGCGTCGGTCATCACCTTGCCGAGCAGGTCGAGGTCGCCGGTGCGCAGGGCTTCTGTCACCAACACGGCGCGGCTGATGTTGTAAATCGCATCTTTGCGGTCTACTTGTTTGGGAAGGATTGCGCGCGCCTGTTTCGTGGGGAAGTCGAAATCTGGCAGGACGATGGTAACGTGGATGGGGGAGCGATTTGCGCGCGCGGGCAGCTTCATCGAAATCACGCGGTCTTCATACACGATGGATGCAACCAACCCGCCGAGCATGGCAGGCGCGACATTGTCCGGGTGTCCTTCGGTTTCGATGGCGATTCTTAAAATTTCTTCGTCGGTGAAAGGCGAGTTGAGCAGCGCGTTTGCGCCCATCATGCCGGTGAGAAATGCCGCCGAACTTGACCCCAACCCGGAGCTCAGCGGAATACGATTCAAGCAGTGAATTTTCATGCCGGTACAGGTTTTTCCGGCGCGGTCAAAAATCCCCAGCGCGGCGTCTACAATGGCATTGTTGGCGTCGCCGGGCAAACTGGCTGCGCCTTCACCTTCGACTGTGACCGTAATCTGCTTGTCGTCTGTGGTTGTGAATGTGGTTTCATTCCATAAATTCAACGCCAGTCCAAGCGCGTCGAATCCTGGTCCTAGGTTGGCGGTTGTTGCGGGGACTTTCACCATGACTTTCATATTTTCTTCTTTCTCCTCTTTGCGGCTGTTAATGCCTTGAAATATTTCCAAGTTTAGCATAAAAAAAATTCCCTCAAAATAAAAAAACAGCCTTGCGTTTGCAAAGCTGTTTTTATCAATCAGGCTTGGAAATTGTTCTTTATTGGCGGTCCCGACCACCACCACCGCGATTACGATTGAAACTGCGCGGGCGTTCTTCACGAGGCTTGGCGATGTTCACGGTGAGCGAACGTCCCATAAATTCCTGTCCATTGAACATGCTGATTGCTTTTTGCGCATCTTCGCTGGTTGCCATTTCAACAAAGCCAAAACCTTTGGCGCGGCCCGAAGCGCGATCTATGATCAACGCAACTGAGGTGACGGTTCCTGCCTGACTGAAGTGTACTTTCAATTGTTCTTCGGTCGCGGCGTAAGGCAGATTGCCTACATATAACTTGTTATCCATCTCTTCTCCAGATCAAATCATCCAGCCTGAACGATGCCGAAGTTTATCATATATTAATAATTTGTGAGTAGCCAATTTGGGTGTATCTTCATGCAAAACATGTCACAATTTCTGCGGGCGCGCGTCCCTTGACTTTTGAGGAAAAAAATGAAGGTTTCGCAGGTTGAACTGACTTTGCAACCCCAGCCCAATCTTGAGCGTATATTTGGTAGAATTTCAGGTAGAAAAGGAAAGGAGTTTCCCATGACAAAATTTGTGTTCCGTTGGGCAATCAATGTGGTTGCTTTGTATGCGGCGATTATGCTGGTGGACGGCATTGAATTAAGCGGCAAGTGGACTGGCGTGCTGTGGATGGCGCTGATTATCGGCTTGTTGAATGCGCTGGTGCGTCCGCTGTTGAAATTTCTCACCTGTCCGTTGATTATTCTGACGCTCGGGCTTTTTACCATTGTCATCAACACGGTGATTTTGATGCTCGCAAACTGGGTCGGGCAGGGATTTAACCTCGGCGTGACAGTGGATGGATTTTGGTCCGCGCTGCTGGGCAGTTTGGTCATCAGCGTCGTCAGCGTGATATTGAGCGTAATCTTCCGCGATGAATTGAAAGGGAATGATTAGCGCGGAAAGAAAATCGCAAGTAACATCGGCAGCCACACGGCTGCCGATGTTTTTATTTGCATCGAATTTATAACGTCTTCCAAATTTTGCAATGATAGAATGAAA
>DZBA01000011.1 GCA_022729775.1 Anaerolinea thermophila
TCGGTCCCAACTGCATCGGCACGCTCGATACGCACCTGCCGCTCGACACGACCTTTCTGCAACCGCCCATGCCCGCGCAAGGCGGCATCGGATTCATCTCCCATTCGGGCGCGTTCTGCGCCGCCATCATTGACTGGGCGCGCGTGCAAAAATTCGGCTTTTCGCAAATCATCAGCCTCGGCAATCAAGCCGACGTCAACGAAACCGACGTGCTGTCCGAAGTCGCAAAAGATGAAAACACAGAAGTCATCGTCATGTACATGGAAGGCGTTTCAAACGGTCAGCGATTTGTTAAGGTTGCAAGCGAAGTCACAAAACACAAGCCCGTCATTGCGTTAAAGGTCGGGCGGTTTGAAGCGGGACAAAAAGCCGCCGCGTCTCACACCGGCGCGCTGGCAGGATCAGAAGCCGCGTTTGACGCCGCCTTCGCCAAGTGCGGAATCCTGCGCGCTGAAACCGCCGAGCAAATGTTCGATTGGGCAAGCGCGCTCAAAACCTGCGCAGAGCGGCTGCCGCGCGGAATTAACATGGCAATTTTGACCAACGCCGGCGGACCGGGAGTCATCGCCGCGGACGCGCTCGAAACCAACGGGATGAAACTTGCCGCGCTGGAAGAATCCACCCGCGCAGAACTCGCCGCGCTTCTGCCGACCTCAGCAAGCGTTCGCAACCCGGTGGATATGCTCGCCTCCGCTTCGCCGGATGCCTACGCCAATTGCTTAAAGATTTTGCTGCAAGATGAAAACGTGGACGGCGTGATGGTCATTCTCCCGCCGCCGCCGATGTTCAAAACCGAACAAGTCGCCGACGCATTAATTCCGCTGATTCAATCCACAGACAAACCGGTTGTAATTGCGCTGATGGGTTCAACGCTTGTGAGCAATGCCGAACAAAAATTCGTCAGCGCGAAAGTGCAAACATATCCCTTCCCTGAACGGGCGGCTTCGGCTTTGGGCGTGCTGGTAAAAAGGCAAAAATATTTACAACGGACTCAACGACTCCAGTCGTTGACAGTCCAAAGTCGGGAGACTTTAGACTCCGAGAAATTGCTTGCGGCGTACGACATTCCCACCGCGCCGATTCACCTTGCGCGGGATGCCGGCGAAGCGGTAAAAATTGCAAACGAACTTGGTTTCCCCGTTGTGATGAAAATCGCCTCACCCGATATTTTGCACAAATCCGATATTGGCGGCGTGTTGCTGAATGTAAAATCAGTCGAAGAAGTCCAATCTGGCTACGCGCTGCTGATGGAGCGAGCAAAACAAGCCGCGCCCCGCGCAAAAATCGAGGGCGTTTATGTCCAACATCAAATCCCGCAGGGACAGGAAGTCATCGTCGGCATGGCGCGTGATCCGCTGTTTGGGGCGCTGATGATGTTCGGCTCCGGCGGCGTGGAGGTGGAAGGGCTGCGGGATGTGGCATTCGCCCTCGCGCCGTTGACTCAAACCGAAGCGGAAGAGATTACGCGGAAAACCTGGGCGGGCAGAAAACTAAAAGGGTTTCGGAACATTCCGCCGGCGGATGAAAAATCAGCGGTGGATATTCTCATCAAATTATCGCGGCTTGCCGATGAACACCCGGAAATCGAAGAAATCGAAATCAACCCGCTGCGGGTCTTATCGCATGGCGCGGTGGCTGTGGATGTGAGGATGAAAGCCGCGTAAAGTGTGGTACACTTGCGTTCGCTTACTTGGGAATTGTTTTGGTCACTCTGAATGAACGCCCGATATTTTCGGGCTTTTTTGTTGGGCGGGCGCGCTTGCAAAAGTACGCCTTTGAATGGCAAGAAGAAGTGATACGGAGTCATCGAAACGTTCTTAAGTCGAATAGTCCGATAGTCAAATGGTCAAATAGTCAGGCAGCCGCAAAGTTGGGCTGTCCGGCAACGAGACTCAAAACTATCAGACTACCAAACTATTAGACTATAGGACTAAAAAATGACAACCGAATTTACTTCTTTAAACCTGCGCGAGGAAATCGTGCAGGCAGTCACCGAGCTTGGGTACGCCACACCCACAGCGATTCAAGCAGGCATTATCCCGGTCATGCTCACAGGGGTTGATGTGATCGGACAGGCGCAAACCGGCACAGGCAAGACCGCCGCCTTCGCCCTCCCCATTCTCCATAATTTCAAACCGCAAAAAAATCCACAAGCATTGGTGCTTGCGCCCACGCGCGAACTTGCGCTGCAAGTTGCCGATTCGATGATCGAATATGGAAAGCATCTCAACACGCGCGTGTTGGCAGTGTACGGCGGTCAGCCTTACGGACCGCAAATCAGCCAGCTGCGGCGCGGCGTGGATGTTGTCGTCGGCACGCCCGGACGTTTGAACGATTTGCTCGAACGCAAAGTGCTGGTGCTGAGCGACATCAAAACCGTCGTGTTGGATGAAGCCGATGAAATGCTCAACATGGGATTCATCGAAGACGTCGAGAAAATTCTCGGCGAGACTTCACCCGAAAGACAAACCGCGCTCTTCAGCGCGACCCTGCCGCCGCGCATTCGTTCCCTCGCGGAAAGATTCATGCGCGAGCCGCAATCGGTCAACATCAAACGCGCGACCCTCACCCTGACATCCACCGAACAGCGTTATTATCTCGTTCACGAAAATGACAAGACCAACGCGCTGACCCGCCTTTTTGAAATCGAGCCGATTCACAGCGCGTTGATTTTTGCGCGCACCCGCGCCGAAACCAGCCAACTGGCAAATGAGCTCGTCGTGCGCGGAATCCCCGCGGAGGCAATTCACGGCGACTTGGATCAAAACGCGCGCGAAGGCGTGCTGGGACGTTTCCGCTCGAATAAATTGAAAGTGCTTGTCGCCACCGATGTCGCCGCGCGCGGCTTGGATATTGACGACATCTCGCACGTCTTCAATTATCACCTGCCCGACGACGCGGAAGTGTACGTCCACCGCATTGGGCGCACCGGACGCGCGGGCAAGACCGGCATCGCCATCACGTTGTTATCTCCGCGCGAGAAGAGAAAAATGCGCGAGGTCGAAGCGCTGACCAAACAGGTCGTCACACGCGCCGAGCTGCCGAGCCTCGAAGATATTGTCAAACACCGCGAAAGCGGCGTGGTCGAAAATTTGAAGGTCTGGCTTGGGCGCGGACGTTTCAAGCGCGAATTGGAAATCGTCGCCCAATTGATCGAGCTGGGACATGACCCGCTCAACATCGCCGCGGCGGCAATCAAAATCGCGCGCGCTGATGAAAAGCAGCGCCCCATCGCGGAAGTATCAGACGTAAAGCCCGAAGCGCCGCGCAGAAGTGAACGTGATTTCGGTCGCGGTAAAAGGGATGCAATCAGCCGGGATGAGACCAGAAAATCCGGTAAAAGAACGCACGAAGAAGGCATGGTGCGTTTGAAGATCAACAAGGGCAAGATGCACAACATCCGCCCCAACGACATCGTGGGACAAATTGCCTTCCACGCAAACATCCCCGGTTACACCATCGGAAAAATCCGCATCGAGGAAAAAGTCTCTTTTGTAGACATCCCCGAAAAAGTGGTGGAACAAGTTTTGAAACACAGCGGCAACTATAAAATCGGCAAGGAAAAATTTGCCGTAACCAAACCGTAACGCTCAGCCTCCGAGTTCTTGAAGAACTTGGAGGCTTTTTTGGATATAATACAAATATGACACGCCGTCCAAGAGTCCGCGCCTTGAAATTAGCCGCCCAAGTTCGTGAACGGTTAAATGCCGCATTGGGCAAACCAGTCAAGGTAATCCTGTTCGGTTCACAAGCGCGCGGCGACGCGACCAAACATTCCGATATAGATTTATTTATTATTGTGCCGTCACTCGACGATAAAACCCGCTATCTCATTTCAGATATTACATGGGAAGTTGGCTTTGAAGCGGGCAAAATTATTTCGGCGATTCCAACAACAAAGCAAAAAATGAAGCAATATAATTTCCTGCCGTTATATCAGAATGTAAAAAAAGAAGGGATTCTGGTATGACGGAAAACGCCTCCTACAAACGCGCTCTAATTGAATATCGTATGGAACGCGCGCATCAAACTTTAACTGCCGCACAGGTTCTGCAAAAACAAAATGCCGATACGGCAAGTATTGTTAATCGCGCGTATTATTCTATGTTCTATTCTGCGCTTGCACTTCTTGCAACCATAGGAGAAGAAACATCAAAACACAGCGGCGCAATGGCGTTATTTGACAAGCATTTCATCAAAACAGGCGTCTTGCCAAAGGAAATGGGGAAATTTTTGCACACTGCTTTTGATATGCGCCAAACAGGAGATTACGAAGATAAAGCAGAAATATCCCGTGAAGTTGCCGCACAAATTCTTGAATTTGCACAAAAGTTTGTAGAATCAGCCGAGAAAAAACTGCAAGATCAAACATAAGTTGCAGGCGCAAGTTTTCTTTGGGGTAAAATAACGCGCATGATTACACTTTCAAACCTCACCTATTACCCGATCAAATCCTGTCGCGGATTTGACGTCACGGAATCCCTTGTCGAGCGCATGGGACTTGTCAACGACCGCCGCATGATGGTTGTCACGCCCGAAGGTCGCTTTCTCACGCAGCGCGAAAATCCGCGATTGGCGCTCATTACACCAACCTTAACAAATGACATGGTGACTCTCTCCGCACCAAATTTCGACTCAATGCGAATTGCGCTGCAAAAATCAGGCGCGAACTTCCCCGTGAATATATGGAAGAGCGAAAACGTCGCGGCGGTGGATCAGGGCGAGGAAGCCGCGCAATGGCTTTCGGATTGGCTCGGCGTCGCGGTGAGACTCGTCCACTTTGCGGATGGATATACGCGCACGGTCAGCCGCGATTACGCCATCAACGCGGACGATCACACCGGCTTTGCAGACGGCTACCCGATTTTGATCATCTCTGAAGAATCGCTGGAAGATTTGAATTCCAAAATGGAAACGCCTGTCCCCATGAATCGCTTCCGCACCAATTTAACGGTCAAGGGCTGCGCGCCGTTTGCAGAAGATACGTGGAAGCGGATCAAAATTGGCGGCGTGGAAATGGCGCTGGTCAAGCCGTGCGCGCGCTGTGTCATCACCACCATTGACAAGGAAACGCTGGAGAAAAACAAAGAGCCGCTCAAAACACTGGGAAAATATCGCAACCACGAACTTGGCGCAATCTTTGGGATGAACGTCATTCCGCTAAACGAAGGCAAGATCGAAACCGGCATGAGCGTGGAGGTCCTCGCGTAATGAGTCGCATATCTCGCAGGGATTTTTTGAAACTCGGCGGCGCGGCGCTGCTTGGGCTGGCTGGCTCGCGGTTTATTCCCCAGCAGCAGGAAGAAGACCAGGAGGAATATTTCAACGCGCCGCTGCTCTGGCACGGAAGCCGCAGTTACAGAAACATCGCCATCACATACGATGACTGCAACTCGCTCGTCCGCTTGAAAAAAGTGGAAACCCTGTTGGATTTATATCCCGAATTCAAAGTTACATTTTTCCCCATCGGGTTGAAAATCCCCGACCTTGAAAGCAAAGACAAGGGGATTTGGAAACGGCTAATCGAAAAAGGTCACGAGATTGGATATCACACATACGAGCATGTCAACATCGGCGTGATGTCACCGCCTGCCGCGCTGATGGATTTCGACCGCTGGCAATCCGCGCTGGTGGACGCGCTGGGAATGGATTACCCCACGCGCTTTGTCCGCCCGCCGTATAACATCCTCAGCTCCACGCTGGACATTCTGTGCCAGGAGCGCGGATTGGTCGCCGCGGAATTTTCCATTGGCGGCGGCGGCGACCCCGAAGTTGTGCTGCGCGCGATTCAAAAAACAAAGGGCGGCGACATCGTGCAAATGCACATCCGCACGGAAGATTACGAATCGAGCAAAATTGCTTTTCCGTGGTTGAAGGAAAATAATTGGGATTTGGTGACGATGAGCAAGTTATACGATGACTATCTGCGCGAGCAGGTCAACTCGGATGGATGCGACGCAAGCGCGGGAAGTTTCTTAACGCGAACATGCGTGGACTGACGTTTCAGGCGCTCTCATAGGAATATCTTCGCCCAAATCGTATCAATGGCGCTTCGAGATATTTCCATGAGAAATGCGCAAACCCGAGCGTCAAGGCAGTTTGAATCAACAACGCGATGAAAAAATCTTTTACAAGCGCGCGCGCAATCAGCATAAAAAAAATATGAAATAAGTAAATGGAATAGCAGCGTAATCCGAGGTAACGAAGGAAAGTCAAATTTAGCACGGGAACGCTTTGCCCAGACAGGCTTTGAATCTGCACCGTCATCAACACCGCGCCAAAAGCAACGGAAACCAAAGAGAATCGAATGGAAGAAAAATCGCCCAGAGGCGTCACCGAAGAGGCTATTGCCAATACAAGCAGCGCAAACGCCATGAATTTTAACGTTCGTATTTTCGAGAAAAGATATGCCACTGTTTCAGGGGAAGATAAGATGATGGCAAGCAAAATCCCCACAGAGATTCCGCTCAACCGCGCAGGGGTAAATCGCCACACGTCCAGTTCTGTGTAACGAGTCAACAAAAATTGCAGAAAAGGGGAAAAGATAATATACGCTGATGTTAAGTACGCCAGCTGCTTTCGATTCAAGAACATAAACATCAAGGGTCCGAGCGCGTAAAACTGCTCTTCAATGGCAATAGACCAGAGCTGTCCCAATGCCTGATGAAGAATAAAGCCTGCGCTCTCCCAAAAGTTGAATATAAAAAGAAAAAATGTCCAATATGGAATATCGAAAAATACGGATTTTCCCTGCGCAAATAAATACACAATACCTAAAAGCAAATAATACAGGGGCCAGATTCTCAATATTCTTCGGATGTAAAAAGACCTCATCCCAGAAAACCTGTTCCCAACTCCCAGCAGAATACCGCCGATAAGAAAACCAGAAATGACAAAGAAAAGGTCAACGCCGTAAGCGAAAAAATACAAAGCCTGTCCGCCCCATTTAGAAAGCGCTGGCATCCATGGCTGAATAATCCAATGCAAAGTTACAACCATCAAAATGGCTATTCCGCGAAGCCCGTCAAGTTCATGAATTCGTGATTTATGAATAAGCATGAGGACGCAAATTCCCTTCCACATTAAAAGAGAGGTTCGCCTGTATTTGCAGACGAACCTCTCTTTTACAAAACGCTTTTATTTTTTCTTGGTTTTCTTTTGCACACTTACATCAGCGGACATGGAAGGAGCCGGAGCCTTCGAGCGCATCACCGCCCAGGCAAGCACGCCAACCAGCGCAATCGCAATCGTCCACATCGCAACCAGCGCCATGCCAGTCACGCCTTGATATTGAACCACAATCGGAGCAATGATCACCGCGACAAGGTTGACCACTTTGATCATCGGATTAAGCGCGGGACCAGCCGTATCCTTGAACGGGTCGCCAACCGTGTCACCAACTACAGCAGCCTTGTGACGTTCGGAGCCTTTTCCGAGATTCCTCTTCGGGTCTTTGGGTTCATCTTCAACCAATTTTTTGGCATTATCCCACGCGCCGCCAGCATTGTTCAGGAACACAGCCAGCAATTGACCAGAGACGATGATGCCCGCCAAAAAGCCGCCAAGCGCTTCAACGCCCAACATCAAGCCAACAACAATCGGCGTGACGATGCCAAGCAGCGCGAGAGAAACCAATTCCTTCTGCGCGGCAGTGGTGGAAATTTCAACTGCCTGTTTGTAATCGGGCTTGACTTTGCCTTCCAGCACGCCGAGTTTGAACTGACGGCGGACTTCCAACACGATGAGGGAAGCGGCGCGAGTCACGGCTTGAATGGCGAAGGAAGAGAACAGCCACGGCAGTGCGCCACCGAGCAGCATACCCACAAACACCTGCGGAATATCCACGCGGATGCCGATAGATTGAATCTGCTCTGCCGGCAACATCCCCTGACTTCCTTGCGCGCGAGAAACATCCACAAGGAAAGAGCCAAACAATGAGACAGCAGCAATTACAGCCGAGCCAATGGCAACGCCCTTGGTAATCGCCTTCGTGGTATTGCCCACCGCGTCGAGGTCAGCCATAATTTGCTGGGCTTCTTTCGTCGCTTTATCGGTCTTACCCGACCAGGACATTTCGCCAATACCGTTTGCATTATCCGCAATGGGTCCAAATGAGTCCATCGCCACGTTGTTACCGGTGAGGGTCAACATACCGATGCCCGTCATGGCAACGCCATACAGGATGAAGGTCGCTTTTACCACGCCCTCAACGCCGGGGATGGAACCGAAGATAACAATGGAGGCGACAATGGTCAACGCAATCACCACAACCGACCAAACCGAAGACTCGAAGCCGACGGTGATACCGTTGAGGATCAAGGTCGCGGGACCAGTGTCCGCAGATTTTTTGATGTCATTCACAGGCGAAGCGTGCGTGCCGGTGAAGTATTCAGTCAAGCGGTCAATCAAAATTGCAAGCAACACGCCAACGCCCACCGCTGTCGGCATACGCCACCAACCGCCCCACTTTGCCATCTCAGGCGTATTCAAATAGAAAAAGCCCGCGATGAAAAACAGCGCGGCAGAAACTACGGCAGAAGTGAGGAATCCGCTGAAAATCGCGTTCATCGCGTCTGCGCTTTTGCCGGTCTTGCCAGCCTTGACGAAATACGTACCAACGATGGAAGAAAGCACGCCAATACCGCGCACCATCAAGGGGAAGATAATCCACTCGAGGCGGTCTGTTGCATGCCAAAGCGCCAAGCCCAAAATCAAGCCTGAGACGATGGTCACTTCGTAAGATTCAAAAATATCAGCAGCCATGCCCGCGCAGTCGCCAACGTTGTCACCAACGAGGTCTGCAATCACAGCCGGGTTGCGGGGATCGTCTTCGGGGATGCCGGCTTCGACCTTGCCAACCAAATCCGCGCCTACATCCGCCGCCTTGGTGAAGATACCGCCGCCGACGCGCATGAACAGCGCGAGCAAAGTTCCACCGAAACCAAAGCCAAGCAAAGCGTCAGGAGCGGCAATACCGAGAATGATGAAGATGATTGTCCCACCCAAAAGACCGAGACCATCCGTCAACATGCCGGTAATCGTCCCTGCGCGGTAAGCGATGCGAAGCGCGTCGCCAAATGATTTTTTGGATGCAGCGGCAACGCGGACATTGCCCTCGATTGCCATGCGCATTCCAAGTTGACCGACGGTAAGCGAGAAAAACGCGCCCATCACAAAAGCTAAGGCGCGCGCAATACCGATAATCAACTTGATTTGGCTGTCATCCATGCCTTGGAAACGTTCCTGCGCTTCGGGTGAAGGCGGAACAACATATACGGAAAGGAACAAGGCAACGGTCAAAATAAGGATCAGCGGCATAATGGATTTGAACTGCTTACGCAGGTACGCATCCGCGCCGTCTTTGATCGCGCCCCAAACTTCCTGCATTTTTTCCGTGCCTTTATCTTCTTGCAGGATTTGGGCGCGGAGGAAAATCGCGTACGCCAAGCCGAGAATGGCAACGCCAAACACAGCCCAGATCGCGATTGCCTCAAAGGGTTGAAGTCCTTGCATATAGTACATGTGGGGTAATTCCTCCCGGGGATTTAAGATGTAGGCGTAAGCCTATGGTGTAATAAGATTGTACAGTCGGGTATGGAATGTGTCAAGAAACACAATGGTATTTACAAATCTAAAAGTTGACAGCCCCCTCTAAACCTGATAATATTTGGGGGAATTAGAAGTAACCCACCAACTCACAAAAGGAGAAAATAGATGCTCCAGGAAATAGACACCCAGCTCTTTACACTCACCCCTGCTGCAAGCAAGGCGGTACAGGACATTCTCGAAGAACGCAAACTTGAAGGGTACGCTTTGCGCGTGTATGTCGCAGGCGGAAGCGGTTGCTGCGGCGTGAATTTTGGAATGGCTCTTGACAATAATTTCCGCGATGTAGATACGACATTTATGGCAAATGGCGTTAAAGTGGTCGTTGATAACGTTTCCATTGACTACTTACGCGAAGCCGTTGTAGATTTTGTAAACGACCCCCAGCGCGGCGCAGGCTTCGCAATCAACAGCCCAAGCAGCAAGGGACATAGCGAAGGCGATTCTTGTGAAGGCGACTCTTGCGGTTGCGGTAGTTCTTGCAGCTGTAGCAGCTAGAGTTTTTTTAACAACAAAAATGACCGGGATTTTCCGGTCATTTTTGTTTTAAATGTTATCTTCCGCGCAGGAAAGAAATCAATGTTCCAAATGCCCCTAAAAATCCAAAGCCAAAAATCAATAATCCCATAGGAATACGATTGGCGTTCACTTGTTTGTCTGTAAAGGTCGCAACGACCAATGGCGCGGGAGGCGTAAAAGTCGGCAATAGGGTCGCGGCAATAGGCGTGCTAAATGCAGCCATTAAAGTAGGGTTGATGTCTACAAAAGGCTTAACCGCCGGAGTCGGCGTGGGAGGCGCAATCAAGGCAGGCATTGCGCCCGTTTTGACAACCTTGACATAAGCCGCGTAAACCCACGCGGACGAGTCTGGAACGCCCGGATAATAAATTTTTATCCAATTTCCATCTTCAGAAATTCCATACGCGGGCGCTTCCTGCCCTGCCAACATCAGCCCGATTGCCGGGTAGTTATATGAGCTCGGTCCCGAATAAACTTTTTCCTGGGCGCGGTCAAGATACAAGGCAACGATAACGCCAGAAGGTGTGCCGGTAACGGTGGGTAAAATGCCTGTCGGCTGCTGGGCAAGCGCAATGGATTGAGGGGGAGAGTAAAGCGCCATGAGCGCTCCGCCTGCCATCAACACAAAAAATAAAAATAGCCTAAGCTTACTCATTAGAATTTTCTAGGCAACAAAGACACCAGAAAGACTAGAATGCCTATGGTCGCAAGGGCGATGATAATCACCGCCATGGGCGCGGGCGCGCTGGAATTCAAAGTAGGCGCATGAGTATATGCAGGGAGGGTTCTCGCAGGCGCAGGTGTAAAAGTCGGCATACGTGTTGTGGTGGGGATAATTGTAAACTGTGCGGCAAGGGTCGGGTCAATGGTTGCTGTTGCGGGTGGAATTGGAGTCGGCGGCGGCTCGACAACTCGCAAAATGCCAGGTGAGACTTGAACCAGCGGCGAATACACCCACCCCACGCCGCCCGGTGCGCCCGGAAATTCGATTTGTATCCAATCACCGCCGGGCGACCTGCCCAACGCAGGCACAACCGAACCGGTGAGCAAAGTCCCCACCACCGGGTAAACGGTGGAACTCGGTCCCATGCGGATGTTGATTTGCGGCTCATCTGTAATCACTGTGATAAACATGCCGGTTGAAGCGGTTGGCGTTTCAGATTGCCACGCCAACGCCGGGGAACCGGTTGAGGAAAATATCAAAGAAAAAAACAGGAGAATAAGGAAGAAGAAAAGTGAAATTTGTTTTGTCATGTCGCGTTGCATCTCTTAACATAGGACAATCGCATTTGTTTTTTTATCCGCTAATCTCCACGAATTTACACTAATCTTTCTGGAAAAAATTCGTGAGGATTAGCGCAGATTAGCGGATTCTCAAACACAAGGCTGCATTTTGGACGCTGAAGATTTCTAATGCGATTACCCTGTCTCTTAACAAGAAGAATAACAAACGCGATTATAATCTACTTCATGGAACGAAAAATCTTTCACGGAAACCTCAAACCAGTAGATATTGCACAGGCGCTCCTTGCTGAATTCAATCAAGGAAACCTGCGCGCGCAAACGCTCGGACAGAGCGATAAATTGGTCATCCAAATTGGGACGCGCCCCGGCGCAGAATCAGGCGGACAAACCGCCATGACGGTCACAGTCCAAAGAATCGAAGAAGGCATCATGGTGGAACTGGGTCAGCAGGCGTGGCTGGGTGTGGCAGCCAGTTTGGGGATGAGCGCGCTGGCTGCTTTTCGTAACCCGTTTAATTTGCTCGGCAGGCTGGATGACATTGCGCAGGATATCGAAAACCTGCAGATGGGAGAAAGAATCTGGCAGGTCATTTCACAAGCGGCGCGCGCGGCTGGCGCTTCGGCAGAACTTTCAGAAAAATTAAAACGTACCACCTGTGAATATTGCCATGTTGCCAACCCGGTTGGCGAACCATCCTGTATTGCGTGCGGCGCGCCTTTGGGAAAATCACAGCCAACGACGTGCAAAAATTGCGGATACGTTGTGAAAACCAACGATAGGACATGCCCAAATTGTAAACGGGCTTTATAAGCGTTACCATGAATCTAAAAGAACTCGAAGCGCGGCTGCAATCATTAATCGAAGTGGATTTATTGAACATCCTTCCCAATAAAAAGGTGGAAGATGTCATCGCTCAAAAGGTTGCGGCTGCAATCCACCACAACACAATCACACTAAAAGACGGCTCGATCATTGCGCCCAATGTGTACACATTAATTTTGAACCCACAAAATTCCGTCAAACTACAGGAAGCGCGCTTGCTTGCAATACTATTACATTCCATCACTGGGGCAGCACAAGAAGCCGGGTTTAGGTTTACAATATCGCCAACAGTAACCATATCAGACGACGAAAATTTGTCATTAGAGGATGCCAACATCTTGGCATCGCACAGGATGGAACCTATGGCTGACACAAATGCAAACCAAATCCACAATGAAGGCGCGGAAGAAAACGGAAAAATCCCCTCCAATGCATTCCTAATTGTTGAAGGCGTTAAAGTTTTTCCACTTACCGATCATGTGGTTAACATCGGGCGGCGGCTGGATAACCAGCTCGTTATTGACGATCCGCGTGTCTCACGCAACCACTCGCAATTACGCGCCATCAAAGGACGTTACGTAATCTTTGACTTAAATTCAACCGGCGGAACTTACGTAAACGGGCAGCGCATCAATCAAAGCATACTCTACCCCGGTGATGTGATTTCACTGGCGGGCGTAGCGCTGATTTTCGGTCAAGACAACCCGCCCCCGCGCCCGGACTTGAAAGAAACAGCCCCGCTCGAAAGCGCTGCGGCGAATCGCCCAACCGCGTTTTTGAAAAAGGACGATCTGCCTGAAAACCCGCCCGATAAGAAAAACCCATGAGCGGAACCATTGTACTGGCGCTGCGGCTGATCGCAGCGCTTGCATTATATGGATTTTTAGGGTGGGCGCTATATATTTTATGGCGGGAAGTGCAAAGTCAAGGCTACGCGCTTTCCAATCGCCATGTGCCGGGCATCAGCCTTAGTATTCGGCAGGCATACGCCTCGCCGGTGGTGAAATATTTTTCCAAACCTGAAATTATTTTGGGGCGAGACCCAGGCTGCGATATACCCATTAACGACGACACAATTTCCACACGTCACGCGCAATTAAGATATCATCATGGGCAATGGTGGCTCGAAGACCTCACTTCCACCAATGGTACAATATTGAATGAAACAATGGTGAACATGCCGACTGTGATCACCTCCGGCGACGAGATTCAATGCGGCGCCGCATACCTGACCGTGACCCTTTCGCCGGACGCCATTGTATCCCCTACGCAGAAACTGGAGCGAAAAGAATGACAAAGGCTGTATCATCAATTGCAATTATTGGCGGTTCGGGTTTATATGATATGCCCGGTTTGACAAAAACAAAAGAACACGTCATTGCCACCCCATTTGGAAAAACCAGCGCGCCCATCATATCCGGTGAGTTGGAGGGAATCCGCGTTGCCTTCCTTGCCCGGCACGGCATCGGGCATCGCTTAACGCCCACCGAAGTCCCCTACCGCGCAAACATCTACGCCTTGAAATCGCTTGGCGTGGAGCGCGTCATCAGCATCAGCGCGTGCGGCTCGCTGCGCGAAGACTATGCGCCGGGGCATATCGTCATCCCTGACAATCTTTTTGATTTTACAAAAGACCGCGCGCGTTCTTTCTTTGAAGATGGTTTGGTCGCGCATGTTGGGGTCGCTGACCCGTTTTGCGGCGAGCTATCCACCCAGTTGGAAGCGGCAGTGCGCGAAACCGGCGCGACTACACATCGCGGCGGAACTTTCATCACCATCGAAGGTCCGCGCTTTTCCACCAAAGCGGAATCGAATCTGTTTCGCGCATGGGGCATGTCCATTATCGGCATGACCGCCTCACCCGAAGCCTTCCTCGCGCGTGAAGCGGAAATGTGCTACGCGGTCATGGCGCACGTCACCGATTATGACGTTTGGCATCAAAGCGAATCGCCTGTTACCGTAGAGATGGTGATTCAAACCCTCATCAAAAATACGCGCATCGCGCAGGAAGCCATCCGCAATTTTACGCGCGCAACACAACCCGCGCGGGCATGTGACTGCGGACAGGCGTTATCTTCCGCGCTGATTACAAACCCCAAAGCAATCCCAGCAAAGACAAAGAAAAAATTAAAATTGTTGGTGGGGAAATACATTAAATAAAAAAACCGAAAACTTTAGGGTCGTGCTGACCCTAAAGTTTTTTTCAACAAGGCAGCCAAGATGGGATATGTTTTCATCAGTTATAGCCATAAAGATAAAGACTACGTTACGCGGCTCAAAGAAGCATTGCTGCAAAACGGGTTCGACGTTTGGATAGATGAGCATATTGATTATGGGGACGAATGGCCCCGCATCATCCAAAACAGCCTCGACGCGAGCGACGCGTTCATTGTCGTCATGAGCAAAAATTCATTTGAATCAGATATGGTTCAAAATGAAGTAACGCGCGCGCGTGAGAAAAAGAAGAACATCTTTCCCCTGTTATTAAGCGGCGATGCGTGGTTGATTTTCCAGGCAAAGCAATATGTGGATGTCCGTGACGAATCACTGCCTACGGAAAAATTCTACGAAAAACTGGCTCATGCTGCCCCGCGCAAAATGAGCGGAATAACAGCGCCGCCCGAGCCTGAACCACTTGCGCCCAAAACATCTGCGCCGCGAAAATCAAAAGCGAAAAGAAAACAAATCATGTTAATGGCGGGGACTGCAATCGTTGTCGCAGGATTGTTTATAGGCGGCATACTTCTGTATCGAGCGCAACCTGTCGCCGCGCCTGTCGCATCCCCGACATTTACCTTAACTGCCATTCCATCTCCCACGTTGACCGCGCAGCCATCGGATACGCCCATGCCCACAGCCACATCCCCAGCGGAACTTGTGGAAGACGATACGCAGATGGCGCTTGTCCCCGCCGGCGAGTTCACCATGGGCAGCGATGCTTTCAACGCGGAAGAAAAACCCGCGCATAAAGTCTATCTCGATGATTATTACATTGACATCTACAAAGTGACCAACCTCGCATATAAATCATGCGTGGACGAAACAGTATGCAAGCCGCCGCAATTTTCCAATTCCTACTTGCGCCCGGTTTATTACGGGGACGCAAGATATGATTATTATCCCGTCATCGGCGTGGATTGGTACATGGCAAAGACATATTGCGAATGGCGCGGCGCGCGTCTTCCCACCGAAGCGGAATGGGAAAAAGCCGCGCGCGGCACGGATGGGCGCATTTATCCCTGGGGCAGCAACATTGACCAGACCCGCGCAAATTACAACAACAATAGCGACCCCGACTTCGTCGGAGATACCAGCAAAGTGGGAAGTTATCCCGAAGGCGCGAGTCCGTACGGCGTGTATGATATGGCTGGCAATATCTGGGACTGGACTGCCGACCTATATGGCGAGGATTATTACGAATCCCTGCCCGCGCTGGTTGCCAATCCACTGGGCCCGGCAACGGGCGAATATCGCGTCATTCGCGGCGGGTCATGGAACAGCGGCGCAGCCTCGTTGCGAACATCGAGAAGAAGTTGGAACGCCCCGTCGAATGCGAATATTTACATTGGTTTCCGTTGTGTGAAGAATCGGTAAATGATGTACTATTAAGTCATGCACGATTCTACTCAAAGCCGCCTGCTGCGCTGGGCGGGACTTTTTCTATTCACGAACGCCATCATCCTCACCCTCTCGCCCGCTGTGCGCGAACGTCAATGGGGTGTGGATTACAGGCTTTTCCATTGGACAGGACTGCTTGTTTGGTTTGCGTTGGTTGCAATCATGAACTACGCAACCCGCAAGCATCTACCCGAACGCGACCCATACCTGCTCCCCGCCGCCGCACTGCTCAGCGGATGGGGCATCTTAACCATTTGGCGGTTGGACGAAGTTTTTGGAATTCGCCAAACAATATGGATGAGCGTCAGTGTTTTGGTATTCATCCTCGCGTTATACATCCCCCAAAATTTATCTTTCCTGCGACAATATAAATACATCCTGCTCACCAGCGGATTATTCATCACCGCGCTGACCTTGCTCTTCGGCACCAACCCGATGGGCGTGGGTCCGCGCTTGTGGCTGGGTTGTTGCGGCGTTTACTTCCAACCTTCCGAACCGCTGAAACTCTTGCTGGTCATTTATCTGGCTGCTTATTTTGCAGACCGAAGCCGCGTCTCTATATCCATATTACAAAGCGCGTTGTTAATCCCGACTCTGGTTGTCACAGGCATTGCGCTTTTACTGCTCGGCGTGCAACGCGACCTCGGCACAGCCTCGATCTTCATTTTTATTTTTACCATCATGCTTTTTCTTGCGACGAACAAACGCCGCGTTCTATTCATCACCGTTGTCTTTTTAACCATCACACTGGGAATTGGATATTTTTTTATTGACGTTATTCGCATCCGCGTGGATGGCTGGCTCAACCCCTGGAGCGACCCCGCCGGCAATTCCTACCAAATTGTACAGTCGCTGCTTGCCATTGCCAACGGCGGAATTTTAGGGCGCGGAATCGGAATCGGAAGTCCGCTGCTGGTGCCGGTTGCAATCTCCGATTTTATATTCGCGGCAATTGCAGAGGAAACAGGATTGATTGGCGCGTTAGGATTGATTGCGCTCATTGGGCTGATCCTTGCGCGAGGGTTTATCATCTCGCTGCGCGCCGCAGACCGCTTCCGCCGTTATCTTGCCGCCGGCATCGTAACATATCTCGGCGTGCAAAGCCTGCTCATCATCGGCGGAAACTTACGCCTCTTCCCGTTGACCGGCGTAACGCTGCCCTTTGTATCTTATGGCGGCTCGTCCCTGCTGACTTCATACATTGCCTTATTTATGCTGCTCGTCATCAGCAACCGGGAAGACAGCGAACCCGCGCCGCTTCAAGACTCACGTCCCTATACATTGCTCGCGGGCATTTTGATTTTTGGATTATTCGCCGCCGCGCTGACCTCTGCATGGTGGGCAATGACCCGCGCGCAGGATTTACTCAACCGCACCGATAATCCGCGCCGCGCCATTGCTGACCGTTACGTCTTGCGCGGAAAAATCCTCGACAGAAACAACGACCCAATCAACATCACCACAGGCGAAAGCGGAACCTATACGCGCTACTATTTATATCCCAGTCTCGCGCCCATCACTGGATACACGCACCCCGTCTACGGTCAGGCAGGAATCGAATCCGCGCTCGATGACTACTTGCGTGGAATGCAGGGAAATCCATCCAGCCTCATTTGGTGGGATCGCATGGTCTATGGAACTCCCCCGCCCGGGTTGGATGTGCGCTTAAGTTTAAGCCTGACGCTGCAAGCCAAAGCCGATGAATTACTAAACAAACATACGGGCGCAATGATTTTGATGAACGCCGAGACCGGTGAAATATTGGTGATGGCGTCGCATCCGGGATATGACCCCAATCAGTTGGATGTCACAGGCGCGTCGCTCGCGCAGGATGAATCCGCGCCGCTGGTCAATCGCGCCGCGCAGGGTTTATATCCGCTCGAAGATTTGCTGCTGCCCCTGTTGTATGATGGACAGACACAAATCCGCGCAGTTGAGTTGAACGCGCGCTACCGCGAGCTCGGTTTGTTTAACGCGCCCGCGCTAAACATCCCATTGGATTATCGCAATGCTGAAAGTAATGTGCGCGCCAGTCCGTTACAAATCAGTTTGATTGCCGCCGCGTTGAGCAATGATGGCGTCAAGCCCGCGCCGCGCATTGCCACCGCAGTGAATACGCCCGCGCAGGGTTGGGTCACACTCGCAGCGGAGAGTCAACCCGCGCAAGCGCTTCCGCGCGAATTGGCGAATGATGCATCCTCTTCGCGCATTGTGAAAGGCGAACCGTATTGGCGTCACAGCGCGCAGGCAAAGGTCAATGATGATATTTTCACGTGGCTTCTAGCTGGGACGTTGCCCGACTGGGGCGGCACGCCGCTTGCGTTGGTGATTACGCTGGAGGAAGATAACATCGCGCTCGCAAAACAAATCGCGGATAAAATCTTCAACGCGGCGCTGAATCGTTAAATGATAAAGCCCCCAAAGGTTTTGAAACCTTTGGGGGCTTTTACGCTTAGTGTAAGCTTATGAGCCTTGGTCTTGGTCTTTCGCGCCGTAACCGGGACCGGATTTGAAGAATTCGGCATTCGCGGCAATGTCAGCGGTGAAGTCAACGGTCTCGCCAGCAGCCAGCTGCTTGGTGGTCTCGAGGACAACCTGCTTGCCGTGATGATTGGTGGCTTCGTAGTGACCGGTCAAACCGACCTGGCTGATGTATTCGCCGCCCTTGGCAGCATACGCGGTGGGAACTTCATCTTCGGGGAAAATTGCCGCAAAGGGACATTCCGGCACGCACGCGCCGCAGTCAATACAAGTGTCGGGGTCAATGTACATCAGGGGATATTCAGCGACAGGCAGACCGGGAACGATACACTCTACGGGGCATACTTCGATGCAGCCGCGGTCACGAACGCATAAACTGGTAATTACATGGGTCATGGGATTTGCTCCTTATATAGGAAAATGGGTGAATCAAACAAGTCAATTATATCTTTGTTTATGGTCATGACAAGGGAATCCATCATTTTTTTGGGTTACAAAAGTAATAAAAAAACAAGCCGCCATTTCTGGCGGCTTGCAAATGCAATGCTTTACTTTTTACTTCGCGGCGTATTTCTCTGCAACCACTTCCCAATTAATCACATTCCAAAATGCGGTGATGTAATCGGGGCGGCGGTTTTGGTAGTTAAGGTAATAGGCATGTTCCCACACATCGAGAGCCAAGATGGGAGTCAAGCCATCGGAAAGCGGGCAATCTTGATTGGCGGTTGAGACCACCGCGAGTCCGCTGTCTTTCTTGACCAGCCAAGCCCAACCGGAGCCAAAGCGAGTTGTGGCTGCGGCGGTGAAATCTGTCTTGAATTTATCGAACGAAGTGAAAGAAGCGTCAATCGCCTTCGCAAGTTCGCCAGTGGGCGCGCCGCCGGCTTTGGGTCCCATAATTTCCCAGAACAAGTTGTGATTGTACGTGCCGCCGCCATGATTGCGGACAACCGTGCGCACACTTTCGGGGACAGCGTTCAAATCACCGAGCAACGCCTCAAGGGATTTGCCAGCAAGTTCCGGCGACTTTTCGATTGCGCCGTTCAGGTTGGTAATATAAGTCTGGTGATGTTTGGTGTGGTGAATTTCCATCGTGCGCGCGTCAATGTACGGTTCGAGCGCATCGTAAGCATAAGCAAGTTTGGGAAGTTCAAAAGCCATTGGGTTCTCCTTGTGCGTAGAACAGGCTTAAGCCCGCGCTACTTGGTTTGATATAAAAATCTTTAAGGTCAAAGGAGACCCTAAAGATTTGTGACGTATAATTCGATTTTACTTGCACCCTGCCAGATAAGCAAGAATTTAGGTAATATTTATACAAATATCTAATAAATTCGTGAAAATAAGCATAAACAAAATGACAGAAACTCGCGCTCGCCTCATCCTCCCGTTCGCCATTCTCATCGCCATCCTTGCGGTTTCCACCGCGAGTATTTTCATCCGCTTCGCGCAAAATGACGGCGCGCCATCGCTTGTAATTGCCGCATTACGATTGACTTTTGCGACTCTCCTGCTGACGCCCATTGCATTGACCAAACACCGCGAGGAGATAAAAAAATTCACGCGCGTTGAAATCCTGCTCGGCATCGGGTCTGGGATTTTTCTCGCGATTCATTTTGCGACATGGATATCTTCACTCGAATATACAAGCGTGGCAAGTTCGGTGGTCTTTGTCAGCACGGGACCGCTGTGGGTGGCGTTACTTTCCCCAATGTTATTAAAAGAACACCTGGGACGCGCCGCCATCATCGGGCTGGGACTCGCCCTGCTCGGCGGGACGGTCATCGCCTTATCGGATGCGTGCGCGTGGAATAACGGTTTGAATTGCCCTGCGCTGGCGGATGTGATGCAGGGACGCGCCATGTGGGGAAATTTTCTTTCATTGGTCGGCGCGTGGACGGTGACGGGCTATCTCATCATCGGCAGAAAACTGCGCGCAAACACGTCATTGATTCCATATATTTTTTTGGTGTACGGTATGGCGGCGTTGACGTTGATTGGCATCATGTTTATTTCGGGAAGTTCCCCGTTTGGCTACGAGGCAAAAACATACGGCTGGATATTTCTACTCGCCGCGCTTCCGCAGCTGGTTGGACATTCTACTTACAATTGGGCGTTGAAATATATGCCCGCCGCGCTCGTCGCTGTGATGACGCTGGGCGAGCCAATCGGGTCGGCAATTCTTGCGTTTTTTATTCTGGATGAAACGCCGTCATTAATTGTTATCATCGGCGGCGCGTTAATTCTCGCGGGAATTTATCTCGCGTCACGAAAAAATTAAACTGGAGAATTTATGAAACTTCCATCCCACCTTCATCTCGATAAACACAACATCCCCTACGAAGCAAAGAGTTTTTCGCCGGAGACAGAAAAAGGCGCGGCAAACGTCGCGCATGTTTTGGGTTTTCCAGAACGCCAAGCCGTGAAGACGCTCATCTTTCAAGTGGACACCGGCGAGCGCGTGCTGGTCATGCTCGGCGGAGATCAAAACGCGATTTCCGGAAACTTAAAGAAAGCCATCGGCTCGCGTAATATTCAAATGGCGGCGCCGGAAGTTGTCAAAGAAACGACAGGATACATCATCGGCTCAATTCCCGCCTTTGGCTGGCAGCCAGAGGGCTTCCGCACCTTCCTCGAAGCAAGCCTGATGAACGAACCCATCCTCGGCACGGGCGCGGGTCAATGGGGCGAAGAAATTATGATTACGCCGCAGAATCTCGTCAAGGCAAGCAATGCGATTGTGGTGAATTTAACAGATAGGGAAAAGCCAATATTGGCGGAATAACGCATTTGACAAATTCGCTATTTGCGATAAAATACAGCCCGCCAGTAAAACAAATGCCGGAGTGGCGGAATTGGCAGACGCGCTACGTTCAGGGCGTAGTGAACTTACGTTCATAAGGGTTCAAGTCCCTTCTTCGGCACAACGTAAAAATGCCCGACCATGGACATATCATCAACAGGGATGTGTCGGGCAATAAGTAAGATTATTACTTCCCTTGCGTAAACTCAACTAACTCAATAACATTTCGAAATGGCGCGCTGGATTCCTGCATATTTGATGCGATTGAAGCATTATCAACTTGTGCGCGGATAAGTCCAACATACGGCTCATACCATTGCGTGGTCTGCACGGTTAAAATTCCACCCTTTGCCTCTGTCGGCGAAAGTATGGTGACAATCATCGAGAAATGGTGTGTTACTTTTAATGCCTGTGGAAAATCACCAGCGGGGACTTTGATGGGCTCGCGCGCGCCATCCATTTTGAATGACAAGACTATCGAGCTCGATTCTACAACGACCAATTTGGAATTTATCATGGGGTTATTGATGTAAGCCTTGTCTTCGGTCAGGTAATTTGCGCCCCATTCCATATTCCAGTTATTTTGGACAATGGAATTATATGCGGGAGCATGAATACCATTTTCATGATAGGTGTTGAAAAAATTCTGCAAATAGTCTACAAAGAGCATATCCATGACGAAGAGGGGAAAATCTTCTATTGCGCCATCCAGGCAAACAACATTTTCGCGCACAGATTCATTGCTTTTCTGATTGAGAAACTCGACAACAGTTACGATATTGCCAACATCCTGTCTTTCCAGCGCGTTGAGCTCGTATAGCGTTTCCCCATTGTCTGTTATGGCGCGATATATCCAGCGGTTACCTACTCGAAGCGGGATAAGCGGGTTGTCGCATGGACCGTTCGGGACAGGAGTGTAGGTCGGCGGGAGGGTTGGCGTTGACGTAGGAGAAGGCGTTAGAGTGGCTGTAGGCTCAACTGTATTCGTTACGTCAATGAACGGTAAATTTCCGCCTATCCCGCTGCAAGCTGCCAATAGAAAAACAAACAACACTGTGAAAAATTTCTGTTTCATGGCTACATCCTTTCAATATATTTTTTCACGTATACTGAACGCTCGATGCCTGCAAATCCATTTTACACCACCTATTGGGGTAGTGGTATAATTCCACTATAAAAACGATATCTTTCATTTAATACGACACGAAGTTTTTCGCCATCTTCGTGTTTTTTTATGTAAACACATCCAGACCTGACAGGTCTTAATAAGGGACTCCTATGACCGAAGAAGAAATTGTAATCAAACACAACATCCAATCCGTTGATATTGACGAGCAAATGCGCACCGCGTATCTCGATTACGCCATGAGCGTGATCGTCGCGCGCGCGCTGCCCGACGCCCGCGATGGTCTCAAGCCCGTCCACCGCCGCATCTTGTTCGCCATGCACGAACTGGGCATGAGATCGAACGCCGCGT
>DZBA01000212.1:0-1646 GCA_022729775.1 Anaerolinea thermophila
TTTAATTTGGGACGCAGACGCTTCGCGCAATCTGCGTCCCATTTTTTTCTTATCATGGATTCCTTTTCCACTGGTAAAATCGCATTCATGTTTTTGCGTCGAAATATATATCCATTCGCTTTAATGCTTACCCTGCTCACCTCTTGCGTGCAGGTCACAGCCCAACCAGCGCAATTCCCCACGTATGACCCCTTCCTGCCGATTCCGTCAAACACGGTTGCGCCTGTATTTTCCATCCTGACCCAAACTGAGACGCCGTCCCAGCCTACCGCAACGCGCGAAGCGACCCCAACGCGCGTGCCGCTCACCTTTTCACCGCCGCCAAGCAGCGAAGCGTTTATTCCTTCCATCAGCCCGCAGCCCGGCGTTGCCGCCGAATTGATTGCAGATACGCCGACTCCGGACTCCGCGCGAATTCTTCCCACCCCGCGCCAAGACGCGGAACAATATATCGTGCAAGCCGGGGACACACTTGGGCATATTGCCGGCACGTACGGAATCAGCGTGGAAGCGTTAATGCAGAATAACAACATCACCGACCCCAATATGCTGGAAGTCGGCGCCGCGCTTAACGTCCCCGCGCCAAGTCCCGGCAGCACGGGAACCGGGTTCAAGGTCATTCCTGATTCTGAAATGGTGTATGGACCTACGGTGGCATACTTCAACATCAAAGAATTTGTCGGCAGCCAAAATGGGTATCTCGAAACCTATGAAGAAGATATCAATGGAATTACGCTAGCAGGTTTTGAAGTTGTGTGGATTGTCGCGCGGAATTATTCCGTCAACCCGCGCCTGCTGCTCGCGCTGTTGGAATATCAAAGTGGATGGGTCACAAACCCCGCGCCGTTCAACACCGAATACCCAATGGGCTTTTTGGAAGAGAATCATCGCGGCTTATATCGTCAATTAACATGGACGGCAAACAACCTAAATCAAGGTTACTATCTGTGGA
The DNA here is from genome assembly GCA_022729775.1 of Anaerolinea thermophila. Taxonomy (GTDB): domain Bacteria; phylum Chloroflexota; class Anaerolineae; order Anaerolineales; family Villigracilaceae; genus Villigracilis. The sequence continues at coordinate 953 of DZBA01000212.1, forward strand.
AGTCCAACGCCATCTCGACATACGTATTGAATGATGGGACGGTTGTCCCCATAGACCCAACCATCAACGCCGGCACCGTTGCCATTCAATATCTATTTGCGCAATTCGATGACCGCGCCACATGGGACAAGGATGTCAGCGGCACCGGGCTGATGCTCACCTATTATGTGTTCTTTGGAAACCCGTTCAACTACGCCATCGAGCCATTGATCTCTATGACGCTGGCGCAGCCGCCGATGGAATTGCCTTTCAACAAATCAGAAGCATGGTATTACACCGGCGGACCGCACGGCGGCTGGGATTCCGGCTCCGCGTGGTCTGCGCTGGATTTTGCCCCGCCCGGTGAAAACGCGGGCTGCGCCACAAGCCCATATTGGGTCACAGCCGTTGCAGATGGACTCATCTTGCGCGCTTCTAATGGCGCTGTTCTGCAAGACCTCGACAACGATGGATATGAAAATACCGGTTGGGTGATTCTCTACATGCACGTTGCCACAGAAGGTCGCGTCAACGAAGGCGAGTATCTTTTCAGCGGGGAGCGCGTGGGGCATCCCTCTTGCGAAGGCGGCATTTCAAATGCAACGCACATCCACATTGCGCGCAAATACAACGGCGAGTGGATCACCGCCGATGGTTCCATTCCCTTCAACCTCAGCGGCTGGGTATCCAGCGGCGGCGGCAGGGAATATGACGG
>DZBA01000212.1:1746-5915 GCA_022729775.1 Anaerolinea thermophila
TGCCCACGCCCCTGCCGCTTGTGGGCGGCGTAAACCCTGCCCTTGTTCAACCGACGCTAACGCCATCTTCTGACGCAACGCCGTTCCTTTATTACGCGCAAAGCGGAGATATGCTTTCGGCTGTTGCAAATCGCTTCGGCGTGCAAGAATCTGAAATCACATCAGATGCAGACCTGACCAAAACGACTTTAATTGACCCCGGCGTTCTGCTCATCATCCCCAATTACATCACAGAAGAAACCTCGCCCAATATCCAACTTCTCCCAGATGCAGAGATGATTTTCTCGTTTACATCCGCAGACTTTAACGTCAAGGAATATGTCCAACAACAGGGCGGGTATATCAGCAAATTCCGTGATTACCTCGGATCAACCGGTTGGATTAATGGAGATGACGCGGTCAAACGGCTCGCGTACGAAAATTCAATTAACCCGCGCCTGCTTCTCGCACTGCTTGAATTTGAGAGCCGCTGGGTACGCGGTCAGCCTGTAGATAACTTCCACAAAGATTATCCAATGGGTTTTGATGATTACCACTATAAAGGCATGTCCATTCAATTAACGTGGGTAATCAACAACCTCGCCATCGGATATTACAGCTGGCGCGCCGGCACGTTAACACACCTTGAATTTGAAGATGGAAGCAGGCTGCGCATTGACCCGCGCTTGAATGCCGGAACAGTCGCCCTTCAATATTTTTTCTCACGTAACTATAACCGCTCGCAATGGGAGCAAATCATTGACCCCGAAGCGGGTTTCCCTGCCATGTACCGCGATATGTTTGGCGACCCCTGGGCGCGCGCAGAAGCCATCGGCGATATTTTCCCATCCGCGCTGAATCAACCGCCGCTTGTGCTGCCCTTTGAATCCGGCTACGAGTGGAGTTTAACCGGCGGACCTCACAACGCGTGGGGACAAATCAACCCGGAAATCTACGGCAATAAAAACAGCGTATACGCCGCCATTGACCTTGCCCCATCCACCGCGCACAGTGGATGCGAAAAGACAAAGACCTGGGTTGTGGCAGCTTCGCCCGGTCTTGTTGTGCGCTCGGATAATGGCGCAGTGATGGTTGACCTCGATGGGGATGGCTATGAGCAAACCGGCTGGAACTTGCTCTACATGCACATCGCCAAAGAAGACCGCATCCCCGCCGGCACATGGCTGGAGACGGATGACCGCATCGGTCATGCCTCGTGCGAAGGCGGCGTTTCCACCGGAACGCATTTGCACTTTGCCCGAAAATATAACGGCGAATGGGTCACAGCCGACGGTCCCATCCCCTTCATCATTGATGGGTGGCGCGTTGTCGCCGGCGGAAAAGCCTACGAAGGTACGCTGGTCAAAGATGACAAAACCATCATCGCTGACCCTGTTGGGCAAAAATGGTCAAACATTTTCCGTGAAGAAAACAAAAATGAATGATGGCATCAAAATCCTTCCACGCGGAATAGTCGCGCTGCTGCTTGCAGCGATTCTGATTTCATCCTGCAACATCAGTCATGCAGCCCCCAAACCTCCGCCTAAGCCAGTTTCAGATAGCGCGATTGTTTCGCTTGCGTCCACCCCGCTGCCTATACGCATCCCATATAAACCAGGTGAATTGGTGGAGTACACCGCGCAAAGCGGCGACACCCTGCCAGCTCTTGCCGCGCGCTTCAACACCACCACCGAAGAAATTCTCGCCGCGAATCCTTTCATCCCGCGTGATGCCACCACCATGCCGCCGGGGATGCCAATGCAGATTCCCATTTATTTTCTCGCGCTATGGGCAAATCCATTCAAGGTCATCCCTGACCATGCATTCGTCAACGGTCCCACGCTTAGCGGATTCAGCACCGCAGCGTTTGTCGCCGCGCAACCCGGCTGGTTGAGGGAATATCGCGTTTACGCCAGCGGAAAATGGCGCAGCGGCGCAGAAATGGTGGATTTCGTCGCGCTTAATTACAGCATCAACCCGCAGCTACTGCTTGCCCTGCTCGAATATCAAGGCGGCGCGCTCACACAGGATGCGCCTCCCGTAAAAAAGAACCTGCTCGGCATGACGCGCATATATTGGGAAAATCCATACCTGCAGCTTGTATTGGCTGCAAACACGCTCAACAATGGATATTATGGCTGGCGCGCTGGCAACTTGCTTGAATTTGATGATACAGACGGCATTTTGATTCGCCCCGACCCATGGCAAAACGCAGGATCCGTCGCCTTACAATTTTATTTCTCGCGGATATTTGCCGGTGAAAAATACGCGCGCGCCACCGGTCCCGAAGGACTCATCCAAACATACGCGGACTTCTTCGGCAACCCCTGGAATAATCCCATTGTCCTCATCCCCGGCAGTTTGCAGCAGCCGCAGCTTCAACTCCCATTTCCAGAGCAGCAAACCTGGTCATACACCGGCGGACCTCACACCGGCTGGGGTACCGGCAAACCGCTCGCCGCAGTGGACTTTGCCCCGCCCGCCAGTAAATCGGGCTGTTTTATTGCGGAAGAAAGAAATTATTCCACCGCAATGGCAGACGGGCTTGTCGTCCGCTCGACAGTGGAAGGAGTCGCGCTCGACCTCGATAAAGATGGCGACGAGCGCACAGGCTGGGTCATCTTCTATTTGCATCTTGCGACAAGGGCGCGCGCGCCGCTCGGCGCGGAATTGAAAGCAGGCGAGCGAATCGGCTACCCATCCTGTGAAGGCGGACGTTCCACCGGCACGCATGTCCACATTGCGCGAAAATACAACGGCGAGTGGATTATCGCAGACAGCGCAATCCCCTTCCAAATGGATGGCTGGGTGACGCGCAACGGGATAAAAGAATATTTCGGGACGTTGGTCAAAGGCGGCTTGACCGTGACCGCCAGCGAGTACAGCGACTTATACGCATCCATCAGCAGGAATTACCCATAAAAACATCCCCCGAAATTTTTGAAATTTCGGGGGATGTTACGTTTACTTTGCTTTATATTCGCCTTCTTTGACAAGGCTGCCGTTTTCATCATAAATTTTATAAACCAACTTCATGGGGAATGCTTTGCTCAACATCGCCTGCGCGGGGCAATATTTTTCAGCAGAAAGTTCAATGGCGCGCAGCGCTGCGCCTTCATCCAAATCTTTTCCTGTAAACAAATATTCGATGACCGCGCTGGTAAACACTTTGGGATGCTCGCCCGCGCGCTCGGCGCGAACCTTCACCTGAAAGTCTTTCACATCCTGTTTCTTCTTCTGCAAAATCGAGATGACATCCATCGCGGTACAGCCCGCAAGCCCCAGCGCGATAAATTCCATCGGACGCGCCGCGCTGTTTTCCCCGCCCACCGAAACATCGGAATCAAATTTTTGCACAAAGCCCGTTTCGCCCGCGCCTTCAAAAGCCATCTTACCCTTCCAACTCAAAGATACATCCATGTTATTTACTCCATTCTTATTTTGATTAATTTTCGTAGATGATGCCCGGCACATATTTTTCGAGGTTCCCGCTCGAAATGCCGCCAATCCACATCAAACGGACAACGCCCGCGCGGTCAATCACATACGAGCTCGGCAGATTCATGGTGTTGAACTTCTGCTCAGCCAAATATTCAAGGTCAAGCCAAACGGGGAACGTCAGCCCATAATCGCGGACGAATGGCTCGACAATTTCAAACGGCTCTTCCTGATTAATTGCCACCAACACAAAACCATACGGCTTATATTTCTCATAAAATGAGACGAGCGCTGGCATCTCTTCCTTACAAGGCGGACACCATGTCGCCCACAAATTAACCAACACTACGCTTCCCAGATAATCACGCAGCGAAACAGGGCTGCCATCCAAGTCTTGCAGGGATAAATCGGGCGCAGGGTAGTTGACCTCGGTTGGCACAGCCGAAAAATCCTGCAACCCAGAAACAGTCTCTTGCGCTTGCGCCTGTTCTTGCGCGGGGACATTCCAAAGCATAAAAAGCATTATCAAAATCGAAAGAGCGCCTACGCCAATCATAACCAGCGCCATAAAGCGCCCCAAGGTAAATGGTATTGTTTTGTCCATCGTTAAATCATCTCGTGTTTTATAAAATACGCGGCGAAGTTCAATTGCTAACGCGCCTGCGCGCCGAGTATATCAAATTTACTGGAATGAAAATTATGGTTCTCTGGGATTTGCCGTGATTTGGTACACGGACTACACGGATTCGACG
>DZBA01000213.1 GCA_022729775.1 Anaerolinea thermophila
GACGCTTTGACAATTTCCATAATGGTAGATTGTATCAAGAAAGCGCAAACAAATAAAATCCTGTAAGATATTTGGGAATGTGTTGTCAAATATCCATTACAACACATGAAAAAAACAGGAGTTTTATAATGACAAAAATTGCATTTGCAACCGACGACTTAAAAACCATTAGTTCCCATTTTGGGCAAGCGGAAAAATATCTCGTCTGCACCATCGAAAACAATCAAGTGACAGCGCAGGAAGAACGCGCCAAGGCTTCACATCAACACGGGCATGGAGAAAGTCACGAACACCACCAAAACGAACATCATCATTCAAGCATGGCGCAGAGTATCTCCGATTGCCAGATTGTAGTAGCGCGCGGAATGGGAAACCCCGCCTACGAAAGCATGAAAAGCGCCGGTCTTCAACCCATTCTTACGCAATTCCAAACCATAGAAGAAGCCATCAATGCCTATCTTGAGGGGCGGCTTGAGCATCAAGATAAGCACGTTCATATCCATAAATAATAGCGCCCATGTTTTCATCAGAAGATGAATTTCTAACCTTCCTGCAAAGCCATCGCTTTGTCTACCAGCGCAGCGAACATCCCGCAGTGTTCACCTGCGAAGAAGCAGAACAGCATTACCCGGATGTTTCCGCGGTCAGCACAAAAAACTTATTCCTGTGCGATAAAAAAGCGCGGAGATTCTTTCTCGCGGTGACAACCTGCCAAAAAAGCGTGGACTTAAGCAGCCTCGCGGAAACGCTGGGCGTTCCGCACTTGCGCTTCGCTTCGGAAGAAAATCTCATGCGCTTGTTGGGCGTCACGCGCGGCTCGGTCACCATGATGGGGCTGGCAAACGACACAGAACATAAAGTTGGATTATGGCTGGACAAAGAAATTTGGCAGGCTGAAAAATTTCTCTGTCACCCGCTGGTTAACACCGCCACGCTGGTTTTATCAAAAAGCGAAATGGAGCGTTTCTTTCAAGTGACGGGGCATAGCATCAACTTTTTTTAGAAAACAAAAAAGCGTCCTGCACAAAACACAGGACGCTTTTTATACTCGTTTATCCCTTTGAATTCTTACCGAGGAAGTTATCCAACATACTGGTAAATTCCATCGGGAAAATATATTTGGTGGATGGACTCATGCCCATTGCCTTAAGTGTCTCAAAATATTGCAGCGTCATGGTCTTCTGGTCAATGGTCTTGGCAGAGTTATAAATCTGTTCCAACGCTTTGGCGAAACCTTCGGCGCGGAGGAGCTGCGCCTGCTTGTCGCCTTCAGCACGCAGGATATTAGATTCGCGTTCGCCCTGCGCCTGCAAGATGGCGGCTTGCTTGGTGCCTTCCGCGCGATTCTTCGCGGCTTCCTGATCGCCCATGGATTCGGTCACCAGCGCGCGGCGGACGCGCTCCGCGGTCATTTGGCGATTCATCGCGTCTTGCACATCGCGCGGCGGGACGATCTCACGAATTTCGACGTTGGTCACTTTTACGCCCCAACGCTCGGTGACTTCATCAAGGCGGGTGCGGAGCTGATTGTTGATATGCTCGCGCTGTGAAAGCACTTCGTCCAACATGATGCCGCCGATGACTGCGCGCAAGGTTGTCGCCGCAATACCCGCCGCGGCGGTCTCAAAGTTGCCGACCTGCAAAATGGATTGCGCGGGGTCCAGCACTTTGAAATACCACAAGAAGTCAATCGAGATCGGCGCGTTATCTTTTGTGATTGAAGTTTGCTGCGGAATCTCGCGCACCTGTTCGCGCAAATCCGCTTTGACGCCGCGATCTACGCCGGGGATGAGGAAGACCAAGCCAGGTCCTTTGGGCTTATCTAACACACGTCCCAGACGGAAGACAACCAAACGTTGATATTCCGGCACAACGCGAATCATGTTGAACAGCGCAATGACTCCCGCAAACAACAAAAAGCCGACAAAACATAAACCAAAACTAGCTAATCCTTCCATGTCATGCTCCTTTATACTTTATGAAATACAAAATAAGTTTACCCGATCTTTTCAACGAAAAGCGTAAATCCATCGCGGCGTATCACGCGGACGCGGCAACCCGCAGGAATTTTAACCTCGCTGCGCGCAGACCATAATTCCCCGTTGACATATACGCTGCCTTCGTTATAAATTACAGTGCGCGCCTCGCCCGCAAGCCCAATTAGCGCTTCGAGATCATGTGTCGGGCGAGTTACCAGAGTCTGGAAAAATTTAACCGCCACAATCCAAAAAGAACCGGCAAGAATTCCCGACGAAAGAAAGGCTACAATCGGGTTGACTGAAATCCACTTTCCATCATGCGCAAAAATAAACACTGAACCAATGACAAGCAAAAAAATCGAAATACCAAGAAATAATTTTTTGCCTGTTTTTGCGGCGTATCCAAATGGAAGAGCGCTTAATAGCAGCAAAATCAATGCCCACCAATTAATGGATAAGTTATAAGCGGCGTACCCTGCCAACAAAAAACAAAAAATTGCGCTAATCTCCAAAACCCCGGTGCCGGGCGTCACCAAAGCCAACAACGATAAAATGATTGCACCCAATAAGATCAAATACGCAAAATTAGGGTCAAGTAAGAAGTCCATATTTTCCTCTATTTCATTATACAACGAGTTCACAGAATTTTTATCTTTGGGTTAGAATAAACAAATTAAAAATTATGTCAAACTATCAATTGAAAACAGATAAAAAAGACTATTTAGACAAAATCATTCATGGAGATTGCGAGAAAGTTTTGCTCGATATTCCTGAAAACTCTATTGATCTGATTTTTACTTCTCCTCCTTACGCCGATCAAAGAGTTAAAACTTATGGCGGAATTAGTCCTGACCATTATGTGGAATGGTTTCTACCTAAAGCAGCTCAATTTAAGCGTGTCTTGAAGCCAAGCGGCACATTTATTTTGAATATTAAGGAACGAGTTGTAAATGGAGAGCGCCACACATATGTCATTGACTTAATTTTAAAAATGCGCGAACAAGGATGGCTTTGGACGGAAGAATTTATTTGGCATAAAAAAAATTCCTATCCCGGTAAGTGGCCCAATCGTTTTCGAGACAACTGGGAACGATTAATTCAATTTAACAAAGAAAAAAATTTTTCCATGTATCAAGAATCAGTCATGGTACCGGTTGGGGATTGGGCAAAAGATCGCCTTGCAAAATTAAGTGAAACAGACAAAATTCGGGATGAATCGCGAGCAGGTAGCGGATTTGGAAAAAACGTCTCAAATTGGATTGGACGTGACATGGTTTACCCGACCAATGTTTTACATTTAGCAACCGAAACAGGGAATAAAAGGCATAGCGCAGCCTTTCCTTCATATTTACCCGAATGGTTTATCAAGTTGTTTACGAAATCAGGCGACCTAGTGCTAGATCCATTTATGGGTTCTGGCACAACCGCGTTTTCAGCTTTACAACTAGGCAGACATTTTATTGGTATTGAAATAAATGCTGAATACGTTCAGATTGCTAATCAGCGTATTTATGGCAAACAAATTAAATTGCCCAGCCTTGGCGAAAAGAAAAAAAAATATAAAGTTCCTGCAAATAAAAAAAGCGAGCGTAAAAAATGAATCCTCTCGACCTATCTGTTATTAGAAATTATGTAAATGAAAATATTGTAGACTTTCACCAAAGAAAACTTAAGTCTTTGGAAGAATTAAAGCTTGATAAGATTCTTACAAAAAATCCATATTTATTTAAAGCGAAAAATTTAAACACTCCACAAGAACTTGTAGAAGATTTGCTTACCGCATTTTTATCATCGTCTGAAGAAAAATTATTTGGCGACTTTCTTGAAGGATTGGCTGTTTTTGTTGCTGAACAGACTTGCGGCGGGCATAAATCTACTGCTCAAGGAGTTGACCTCGAATTTTTTAACAATCATACCCATTATGTAGTCTCCATAAAATCTGGACCAAATTGGGGGAATAGTTCCCAACAAGATAAACTCGAACAAGATTTGAAAGCAGCAGTTGCTCGACTAAAGCAGTCGCATCGAAACCTTAATGTTCAGCCTATTTTGGGAATATGCTACGACAAGACTAAGACATCCTTCATACGCGGCTACATGAAGATTGTTGGGCAAAATTTTTGGCACTTAATCAGCGAAAACCCTAACTTATATACAGATATTGTAGAGCCAATAGGTTATCGCGCAAAGATTCATAACGAAAATTTTTTAATCGAGAAAGATAAAATCATTTCTCGATTTACGATAGAAATAGGAAATAAATTCTTCAACCCTCAAACAGGTGAGGTTGACTGGATTAAACTCATCCAATTCAATAGCGGAAATTACGAATCTTAAAAATTTGGAGCAAAAGTGAACTTTCAAAAAATTTGCGTGATCGGACTCGGCTATATTGGACTGCCGACAGCCTCCACCTTCGCCGCACACGGAATCAACGTCCTCGGCGTAGACATCACCCCCCATATTATCGAAACCTTGAACAAGGGCGAGATTCACATTCATGAGCCCGGCTTGCATGAAGCCGTACAAAACGCGATTCAATCCGGCAACTTCAAAGCCGCGCTCAACCCCGCCGAAGCGGACGCCTTCATCATCGCCGTGCCGACCCCGTTCAAAGAAAATGAAACGGGCGAATATAACGGCGCAAAATATAAACTCGCGGACATGCGCGCGGTAATTTCTGCTGCCGAATCCATTGTCCCGTTTTTGAAAAAAGGTAACCTCGTCGTGCTTGAGTCCACCTCGCCGCCGCGCACCACAGCAGATTTGGTCGCGCCAATTTTAGAGCGCAGCGGACTTAAAGCGGGCGTGGATTTTCACCTCGCTTATTCACCGGAAAGAGTCTTGCCCGGTCAGATCATGCGCGAGCTCATCGAAAACGCGCGCGTCATCGGCGGCGTGACGCCCGAATCCGCGCAGGCAGGTCGTGATTTATACGCGACTTTCGTTAAGGGACAAATCATCGAAACGGACGCGACCACAGCCGAGATGGTCAAACTGATGGAAAATACCTACCGCGATGTAAACATCGCCATCGCCAACGAATTCTCGCGCCTCGCGGATAAATTCGGCGTGGACGTGTGGGAGGCGATTTCGATTGCCAGCCTGCATCCGCGCGTAAAAATTCTCAGCCCGGGTCCCGGCGTTGGCGGACATTGCATCAGCGTTGACCCGTGGTTCTTCGTCGAAGCCGCGCCCGAACTTACCCCCCTGATTTACCACTCGCGCCAAGTGAACGATTCCCAGCCACACTTTGTTGTGGACTTGATCGAGCGCGCGCTTGAAAACTTAAGCGGAAAGAAAATCGCCGCGCTAGGTCTTGCCTACAAACCCGACGTGGACGACCTGCGCGAATCGCCCGCGAATGAAGTCGTTCATCTACTGCAACATAAGGGCGCGCAAGTCAAAGCATGGGAGCCTTTCAAACCCGACGCAAATTTACCCGGCATCACAATGGCTTCTTCTTTAGAAGAGTGCATCAAAGACGCGGATGCGATTGTACTATTAGTGAAACATACTGAGTTTATAAATCTCAACCCCGAAGAAATCACAAAGAAAACAAAAGCAAAAATTGTCATTGATACTGTCAATGGATTCAATGATGAAGTATGGCGGACAGAGGGTTTCACCATTTACAAATTGGGCAACGGAAAATCTTTCATCCTTCATCCTTCATAATTCATCCTTTCCCCATGAAAATCCTCTCCGTTTTTGGAACCCGCCCCGAAGCCGTGAAAATGGCGCCCATTGTCCGCTTGTTGAAGCAAACGGATGGAATTGAATCGCGCGTATGCGTCACAGCGCAGCATCGCCAAATGCTTGACCAAGTGTTACGGCTTTTCGAAATTACGCCGGATTATGATTTGAATCTCATGCGCGAGAATCAAACGCTGGCGCAGCTCAGCGCGGAAATTTTTACGCATCTCG